>JAUHWK010000144.1 GCA_030424555.1 bacterium
GCGACCGCGTCGAGGCGGAAGTACCGCACGCCGTGGCCCACGAAGTCGCGCAGGATGCGGAGGAACTCGAGCAGGACGGCGGGGTTGGAGAAGTCGAGGTCGACCTGGTCCTCGCTGAACGTGCACCACACCCGCTGCAGGCCGTGGGCGGTCTCGACGGGGACGGCGACCGGGGTGCTGCGCGGGCGCACCACCTGCGACAGGTCTGCCCCCTCGGGCACCGTGACGAACCAGTCCGCGCCAGGCTGCTCCCCCGCGACGAAGTTGGAGAACCAGGTGGACTCACGGCTGCAGTGGTTGAGGACGACGTCCGCCATGAGCGTGTACGCGCCCGCAATCCGCTCGACGTCGGCCCAGGTTCCGAGGGCGGGGTCCACGGCGTCGTAGTCGACGATCGAGAACCCGTCGTCGGAGCTGTACGGGAAGAACGGCAGCAGGTGGACCCCGGTGACGATCCCGTCCAGCTCGGACTGGAGGAACCGGAACAGGGTGCGCAGCGGTGCCTCGCCGGGGCGGACCACGCTGTGGCCGTAGGTGATCACGAACACGCTCTGGGCATCCCAGCGCGCGGCCTGTCGGGTGCGGATCGGGGCGTGCCCGCGGAGATCCGCCACCTCGAGCACCGCGTCGGTGAGGGCGTCGAGGCCGTCGTCGCCGTACACGGCGGACAGGTGCTGGGCGACCCGCTGGCGGACGTGCTGGCTGTGGCGCATCGACGGCACCACCGGCCCGATCGCGCCGCCGAACTCGTCGAGGTCGGACTCGACGGCGTCGACGAGCTGCTCGAAGATGTCGGGGATGGCCGACTGGACCCGGCGCCAGGTGGGCATGAACGGGGTGGCGGTGGCGTTGCCGAGGAAGGCCATGCCCGCGTCGAGGACGTTCTCCGCGAACAGCTCGACGGCTTGGATCTCGCGGTGACGGTCGTAGCGCAGCCCGTTGAACACCGCGTCGTCGTGGTACCGATCGATGATGTCCAGGGCGTTGCGGTAATACGTCGCCTTGATCGTGCGGATTCGCGACTTGCTGAACACCTGCCCGTTGGTGGCCATCTTGCGGAACAGGGACAGGGCGATGTCGCTGCTCATGCGGTTGAGGCCGGCCGCGGCGTCGCCAGCCGACAGGTCCTGGTGCTTGTGGTCGTACGCGTCCGCGAGGTCGACCTGGCAGATCGAGCTGGTGGCCTGGTTGCGGTAGAGCTCCGACAGGATGCTCATCTCCAGGCCCCAGTCCGACGGGATGCGGGCCTCCTCGATCAGGTCTCGCCGCAGCGCGAACTCGCCGGCGAGCGGGTAGCGGAAGGCGTCGAGGAACTCGAGGTAGTCGTCGGGGCCGCACACCTTGCGCAGCGCGCGAACGAGCGGTGTGACGAGCAGGCGGCACACGCGCCCGTTGATCCGGTCGGCGGTCACGCGGGGGTAGAAGCCCTTGGCGAACGCGAAGCCCAGGCCAGGGTGGGCGACCGGGTACAGCAGCCGGGCCAGCATGCCGCGCTCGTAGGTCACGATGTCGCAGTCGTGCAGGGCGACCGCCTGGACCCGCCCGGTGGCGAGCAGGTAGCCGAACATCGTCCACACGTTGCGTCCCTTGCCGGGCTCCTCGGGGGCGAGGCCGTGGGCCTCCAGCAGGCGAAGGATGCGCTGCAGCCGCGGCCCGTCGTTCCACATCACCTCGGGACGCTGGGGGAGGCGGGAGAAGAAGCGCAGCGCGTGGCGGTACTGCCGCTCGTCGGCCCGATCCAGCCCCACGATCACCTGCTCCAGGTACGGGACGTGGGACAGCTCATCGACGATGTGGGCCAGGGCAGGTCGCTCCAGCTCGCTGTATAGCGAGGGCAGGACCAGCCCCATGGGGCGGGCGTCGCGAAACGCCATCAGGTCGGCTTCGAGGCTCTCGACCGAGCGGCCTCCGAGCCGGTGCAGGGTGGTGATCTGGGGGTGCTGGTAGAAGTCAGCCATCCAGCGCCTCGTCGAGCAGGGTCAGGATCGCGGTGTTCCAGCCCGCCGGACCGGGGGCGTCGGCATGGATCACGCGGGGAGCGCGCACGGTCAGCGGGGTGTCGTGGCGCGGGTTGGGGATCACGACGGCGATGTCGGCGGCGGACAGCATGCCGGCGTCGTTGGGGCTGTCGCCGAGGGCGACGACGGTCCAGGCGGTGTCGGGCTGCGCGCGGCGGTGGTGGGCGCGCACGGCCCGCAGGCCCCAGGCCTTGTCGGCGGCGCCCATCAGGTGGACGAACCGCCCCCCGCGCACGGCCCGGATCCCCTCGACGGCGAGGGCGTCCTCGAACGCGTGGAAGTGCGCGTCGGTGTCGTCCCAGGCGATGGGCTCGGTGGCGTGTCGATCGCGGGCGAGGGCCGCGGCCTGCACGGTCAGGCCTGTGCGTTCGGCGACCTGGGCGTCGGTCCAGTCGGCGAAGCCCTCGAACCGGGCGCCGTGGGCAGACCGCCACGCGTGGGCGACATCGAGCAGGGCGGACCGCGCCACCCCAGGCGTGTCGACGCGCCACCCGTCGGGCGCCGGCCACGCGATCACCCCGCCGTTCTCGGCGATGATCGGCGCGGTGAGGTCCAGGTCGGTGGCGAGGGCCTGCATCTCGGCGAGGGTCTTGGAGGACGCGAGGACGAGCGCGTGGCCGCCGCGGCGGAGGGCGGCCAGGGCGGGACGGGCGTCGTCGTACCGGTAGGCCTCGTCGAGCAAGGTCGCATCGAGGTCGGTCACGACGAGCAGGCGACGATCCATGGTCCCTCCGCCGGCGAGGGTATCGGGCCAGGACGCGGCGTGCTCAGCCACGCACGAGCAGCATCCAGTCCGCGACGTTGGTGCCCGTGGGCCCGGTGACGACGAGATCGCCCGAGGCCGCCAGGATCCGGTGGCTGTCGTGGTCGGCGAGCCGGGCCTGCAGGTCGATTCCGGAGGCGGTGAGCCGGGCCAGGGTGCCGTCGTCGACCATGCCCCCCGCGGCGTCGGTGGGGCCGTCCCGTCCGTCCGACCCGATCGCGGCGAACACCCACGGCCCCTCGGTGGTGGCGTGCAGGGCGACCCGCACGGCCAGCTCCTGGTTGCGACCGCCCTGTCCGTGGCCTGTGACCCGGACGGTGGTCTCCCCGCCGCCGATCCAGGCCGATCCTCGCGGGATGCGGTCGAGCTGGCGGGCGAGGTGTCGGGCGACCGTGTCCACGTCGCCGGAGAGCGGGCCGTCGGCGGTCTGGCAGGGCACGGGACACGCGGCGGCCATCGCGGCGACACTGTGGTGGTTGGACCCCACCAGGTTGAAGGCGCCCTCGGGGAAGTCGGTCGGTCGGGTGGCGTGGCTCAGCGCGGCGCGCACGGCGGCCGGCATGTCGCCCCACTTGCCGTGGGTCTTCAGGATGGCGGACGCCTCGGGGCCCGCGATCTTGGGGGGCACCGAGGGGCCTGACGCGATCACGGTGGGGTCGTCGTCGAACACGTCGGACAGCGCGAGCGTGCGGACCGGGGCGGGGGCGGCGTGGCGCAGCAAGCCCCCTCCCTTGAGGCGGGACAGGGCTTGGCGCACCCGGTTGACGTCGTGGATCGGCAGGCCGGAGTCGACCAGCACGCGGTGGGCCTTGACGAGGTCGTCGAGCCCGACCCCGTCCACCGGCGCGACCATCAAGGCAGAGCCTCCCCCGCTGAGCAGGAGCAGGACCCGATCGTCCGGGGTGAGCACGGACAGGGCCTCCAGGACGGAACGTCCGCCGCGCAGGCTGCCTTCGTCGGGGTAGGGGTGGCCTCCGACGAACACCTCGGCGTGGGCCAGCCCGAGGGGCGCCCGAGCGGCACCCTGGGTGGTGACGATCAGCGCCCGGTGTGGCGTGGGGAGGTCGGCCTGGACGGCGCCTTCGGCCATCCGGACCGCCGCCTTGCCGAGGGCGAGCAGGAGGAGGCGTCCCCCGCTGGGCAAGTTGAGGGGCGTCTGGCGCAGGGCGGACGCGACGCGTGCCGCGGGGTCGGCGGCGTCGAGCCCCACCCGGACGAGATCGTGCGCGAGCGCGCGGAGCGGAGCGGTGTGCATGGGCCCCCGTGACCCCTTCGGCGTCGGATGGCCAGGGTCGGTGTGGAGGCTGTCCCTTGCGGTGGGCCCCTCGGTCAGGGGCAGGCGCCCACCGCGGCGACCACGTCGGCCTTGATCGAGGCGTCGAACCCGAGCTCATCGCCGGCGTACAGCCCGCTGGAGAAGCCGTACAGATCGAGGAAGGCGGTGGGTGGGGTGTACTGCTGCGAGGCGGCCTCGAGGGCGTCCCACACCCCACAGGGGATCGCGTCGACCTCGGCCTTGGAGTCGATCGCGTCGCTGGTGCTGGTGTCGAAGCACGCGAGCAGCAGGGTCTCGGCCAGCCCGTCCCACGCGGTGGACGCCGGGATCGCGCACAGGGCGCCGAGGGTGGCCGCCGGGTCGGAGGGGCAGGTGTCGCCGAGGTCGGTGTCGGTGACACAGGCCGCGTTGGTGTCGTCCGTGTCGCTGGTGTCGGCGGTGTCGTCCGTGTCGGCGGAGTCGCTGGTGTCCGCGGTGTCGGCCGAGTCGCTGGTGTCGGCCGTGTCCTGGGTGTCGGCGGTGGCGTCCGTGTCCGCGGTGTCGGTGTCGTCCTTGTCCGTCTCCGAGGGGACGCAGGCGGTGGCAGCGAGGACGAGCAGGGACAGGGTGCGGTGCATGGGACCTCCAGGGGCGCCGGCGCGGATAACCGACGTCCGCGCGGCGTCGTACGGTCCTGACGGGGTGTGGACAGCGGACCGGGCAGCGGGTGGCGGTCCTGCGTTAGCCCTCGGGCTGCCCCGTCCAGGAGTCCCCCATGCGCGTCGCCGTCGTCGCCGGAGCCCGAACCCCCTTCGTCAAGGCGTTGGGAAGCTACAAGCACCTGTCTGCCGTCCAGCTCGGGATCCACGCGGTCGATGGCCTGCTGGACAAGGCGGACCTGGACCCGGCCACGGTGGACACGCTCGCGTACGGGTGGGTCGTGATCGACACGCGCACCCCGCACATGGCGCGGGAGATCGGGTTCGGCAGCCGGCTGCCCGCCACGGTGCCGGCGCTCACCCTCACGGACAACTGCATCACGGGCACCAGCGCGATCACGTCCGTGGCCGACGCCATCCAGCTCGGCCGCATCGAGGTCGGCATCGCGGGGGGCGTGGAGTCCATGTCCAACGCGATGCTCGTGGTGTCTGATCGCCTGCGCCTCGCCCTGCGGGACGCCCAGACCGCCAAGTCCACCCTGCAACAGCTCGGCAGCCTCGCGCGCATCCGCCCCAGCGACCTGCTCCCCAGCGCGCCGGGCGTCGAGGAGCCGTCCACCGGCCTCACGATGGGCCAGCACACGGAGTTGATGGTCAAGGAGTGGGGCATCGGGCGCGAGGCGCAGGACGAGGTGGCCTACCGGTCGCACATGCGCGCGGCGGCGGCCACGGAGCGCGGCCGGCTCGCCCAGGAGATCGCCCCCCTGGAGGGGATCGATCGCGACACCATCGTTCGGGCGTCCACCAGCATGGACAAGCTCGCCAAGCTCAAGCCCGTGTTCGACCGCTCGGAGTCGGGCACCCTCACCGCGGGCAACTCATCGTCGCTCACTGATGGCGCGTCGGCCACGCTGCTGATGAGCGAGGCGCGCGCCAAGCAGGAGGGGCGCGAGCCGCTGGCGTTCATCGAGGGCGTCGAGGTGGTCGCGATCGACCCGGCCGATGGCCTGCTGATGGGGCCGGGCGTCGCCGTGCCGCGGCTGCTCCGCAAGCACGGCCTGACCCTGGATCAGATCGACCTCGTCGAGGTGCACGAGGCGTTCGGCGGGCAGGTGCTGTGCAACCTGGCCGCGTGGGAGAAGGGCTGGAAGGAGGAGGCGATCGGTGCGGTGGATGTCGAGCGCCTCAACGTTAACGGCAGCTCCATCGCCATCGGCCACCCGTTCGCCGCCACCGGCTCGCGCATCATCAACAGCCTCGCGCTCGAGATGGCGGAGCGCGGCGCGAAGTACGGCTTGGTGAGCATCTGTGCGGCGGGCGCTCAGGCGGCGGCGGTGCTGCTGTCGCGCTGATCGGCAGGCTCAGCGGGCGGTACACCACCAGATGGGCGCCACCCGCTCGGGGATCCCACAGCGCAGCTGCTCTGCGGGATCCGCCACCACATCGGCGACGTCGATCCGGACCACGTCGAACCCGGCTGCATCCAGCCGATCGGCGAGGTCGCGGCCATACCACCGCACGTGATCGGCCTGTCCGAACGCCTCGCGGCGGCCTTCTGGCGTGGTGATCGACGGGTCCTCGTAGGTCTCGTCGGCGTCGCGCATCGGCACGGCGATCATCGCCCAGCGGCCGGGCTTGAGGACGCGGGCCAGCTCCGACATCGCCGCGGCGTCGTCGGGGATGTGCTCCAGGACGTGAGAGCACAAGACCGCGTCGACGGAGTCATCGGCCAGCGGGATGTCGGTGAGGTCCATCTTGAGGCGGGCGTTGGGACGCATCAGGTCGGCGGACCAGTAGGCGTCGCCGAGGCGCTGCTCGAGGCGGGGCTGGAGGCAGCGCTCCGGGGCGACGTGCAGGACGTAGTCGAGCGTGCCGGAGAACAGGTCGCTGTGCGTGGCGAGGTGACGCCACGCCATCCGGTGCCGCTCGAGGGAGCCGCAGTGCGGGCACTTGGCGTTGGGGCGGGGGGCCACGCCCTTGCCGCGTGCGGGGTCGCCCCAGGTGAGGAAGGCGCGGGACGATCGTCCGCACACGTCGCACCAGCGCGCGTCCCCTCGGTAGGCGAGGGATCGGGCTTGGTCGCGCACGGTGCGGGCGAGGTCGACCGCCGGGTCGGGGATCCAGCGCCGCAGGCCCATCGAGCCACCTCCACCCCTGCGGTCTAGCCCGGCTACCGGGCTGGGTCTGCCCGGCCCGCGCCGCATCAGCCCACGGCGCGCAGGGCGGGGGCGTCGTGGACCGTCACGATCACCTCCCCATCGAGTCCCCCGGCCTCGGCCGTGGCGTGGGCGGTGGCGATGTCCGCGAGCGGGAACCGGGAGACCACGTGGGGTCGGAGGATGCCGGTGGTGGCCCACGCGGCGATCTCCGCCAGCAAGGTGGCATCGGGCATGGCCACCCCGGTGATCGCGCGGGGCCCGCCGAACAGGGCGGTCCGGAGCGCGGACCACATCACGTGGGTCGACGCGTGCAGGGACACGAAGCGGCCGGCGGCCGACAAGCGTCGCCGGGCTTGGGGGTAGGTGACCACGCCGACCGTGTCGAACACCACGTCGTAGGCCGTGTCCTGCGCGAAGGGGTCCTCGCGATGGCGGTCGACCACCGCGTCGGCGCCGAGGTCCCGAACCAGGGCGGCGCTGCGGCCGGAGCACACGGCGGTCACGTGGGCCCCGAGGTGCTTGGCGACCTGGATCGCGTACCGACCCACCCCGCCGGCGGCCCCCACGACCAGTAGGCGCTCGCCCGGCTTGAGCGCGGCGAGATCCCGCAGGAACACCAGGGCGGTGCCGGCGCCGTACGGCAGGGCTGCGGCCTCGGCATGGGACAGGCCCTCGGGCATCCGGGCGACAGCCCCGTCCGCCTTGAGCGCGATCTGTTCGGCGTAGGCGCCACCGTGCTCGCCGAACACGTCGTCGCCGACCGCGAAGCGGGTCACGCCGTCGCCGACCGCGACCACCCGACCGGCGAACATCGAGCCTTGGATGGGGTTGCGGGGACGGGTGAACCCGAACATCGCCAGGCCGACCAGACGCAGCGGGCCAGGGAAGTCGGCGGACCGAAGCCGGCGGTCCCCGTAGGTGACTGGCGATGCGTACACGTCGACCAGGATCTGGCCGGGGCCCGCGGTGGGGGCGGGCACCGTGGTGAGGGTGAGCACGTCGGGCGCGCCGTAGGCGGTGGTGTGGGCAGCGAGCATGGGGCCTCCTGGGTCGCGGACCGCTCGTCCGGCGACACACCCCACCTATCCATGCGCATTCGACTGAAACTCCCCGAATGGTGCACGCATGCTATGCATCAATGCATGGACTGGCGATCGATCCGCTTTGACTGGAACCGGGCCCGTGCCTTCCTCGTCACTGCCGAGGAGGGCACGTTCTCCTCGGCCTCGCGTGCGCTGGCGATCGCGCAGCCCACGGTGGGCCGCCAGGTGGCCGCCCTGGAGCAAGAGCTCGGGGTGACCTTGTTCGAGCGGGTGGGCACGCGGCTCGAGCTGACGGACGCCGGGATGGACCTGCTGGAGCATGTCCGGGCCATGGGGGACGCCGCCAACCGGGTATCCCTCGGTGCGACGGGACGTGCGGAGGCGGTGGAGGGGATCGTGGCGATCACGGCCTCGGAGGCGATCACCACGTTCCTGCTGCCCCCGGTGGTCACCGAGCTGCGACGCGACCACCCCGGCATCGAGATCGAGCTGGTGGTCGCCAACGAAGCCCGGGATCTCCAGCGGCGTGAGGCCGACATCGCCATCCGAAACTTCGCCGTGAAGCAGCCCGATCTGATCGCCCGCAACCTGGGTGCCCGACGAGGCCACGCCTACGCGACCCCCGAGTACCTGGATCGCATCGGGCCGCCGACCTCGATGGCGGACCTCGGGCGGGCGGACTGGCTGGGGTTCGATCGCACGCCCGTGATGCGCGACGGGCTGGTGGCG
>JAUHWK010000145.1 GCA_030424555.1 bacterium
ATCGTGGACGACCGGGCGGGTGCGCTGCCACGCGATGGTCCAGCACGCGATCGCCAACGCGATCCAGACCACGACCGCCACCACCCCGTGCAGGGCGATCCGGGTGCCGGTGAGCCCGGTGATCTCCCCCAGGCGAGGTCCGCCCACCCACGCGGCGAGGGCGAGCCAGACCACCATGGTCATCGTGGCGAGGCCGACGACCACGTCTCCGGTGAGGAGGTGACCGAGGCCCGGCCACACCCAGCCGGCGTGGGCCTGGGGGGGGACGGGGGCGATCTCGCGGGCCTGGACGCGCTTCATGCGTTGCGAATCCGGGGATCGACGAGCGCGTAGGCGACGTCGGCGAACAGGTTGCCGAGGGTGACGACGACGGCGAACAACAGGAAGCAGGCGATGATCACCGGGGTGTCCTGCTGCTGGATGGCGTCGATGATCAGCTTGCCCATCCCCGGCCAGGCAAACACGGTCTCCACCAGGATGGAGCCGCCCACGAGGAAGGGCAGGTACAGGCCCACCAGCGTGATGATCGGGAGCAGGGCGTTGCGCAGGGCGTGCTTTCCGATCACGACCGACTCCGGCAAGCCCTTGGCTCGCGCGGTGCGGATGTAGTCCTGACGGATCACCTCGAGCATGGACGAGCGCATGTACCGGGCCACGCCCGCCGCCCCGGCGATCCCCATCGCGATCCCCGGCAGCACGAGGTGACGGGCCGTGTCCCACAGCCGCTCGGTCGGGGTCATGTAGTCGACCATCACCGCGTCGTTCATGCCCGAGATCGGCAGGCCCAAGGAGGGGGCGAGCAGCTGGAGCATCAGGGCCAGCCAGAAGCTCGGCATCGAGTAGAAGAACAGCGCGCCGACGCTGGCCGTGGTGTCCTCGGGGCGGCCCTGGCGAACGGCCTGGAGCACGCCGAGGGTGATTCCCACGGGAAAGATCACCACCAGGGTCACGCCGCTGAGCACCAGGGTGTTGGGGAGGGCCTCGGCGAGGATGGCCGTGACGGGCCGCTCCTGCACCAGGCTCACGCCGAGGTCGCCCTGTGCGTAGGCGAGCAGCATCCGGAGGTACCGAACGGTCCACGGCTGATCGAGGCCGTACTTGGCGATCACGCTGGCCCGGGCCTCGGGGGGGAGGTCGGGGTTCATGAACTTGTCGGCGACCGTGCCGGGGCTGATCTCCACCAGCCCGAAGATCAACGTGGCGACGCCCCACAGCAGCAGGACCGTCATCCACGACTTGCGGAGGATCAGCTGGGCTGGGAGCACCTCGCCGATCCGACGCAGGGCGCGGCTGGGACCGGAGGGGGAGGTGGGCGCGGGTGTGGTCACGGGGCGATCACCGGGCGTACTTGACCTTGTCCGCGGGAACGGACCACGCGTGCAGGTCGTCCAGCAGCGAGCTGGGGGTGATCACGGTGTTCTCGAAGCGCTCGTGGATGCCGACGAGCTCCTCTCGCCACCACAGGAAGGTGTAGGGCTGATCCTCGTAGATGCGCCGCTGCATCTCCTTCCAGATCGGCACGGCCGCATCGGGGTCGGGTGTGGACAGGCCCTTGGCGATCAAGGCGTCGACCTCGGGGTTGCTGTACCCGGTGAAGTTGAACTCGTTGCGGGCGCCGGGCTTGTCCGAGCCCCAGATGCTGGTGGGGTCGATGAACAGGGCCGCGGCCCAGCCCGCGAGGGCGGCCTCGTAGTCACGCTTGCGCAGGTCTTCGTAGAAGCTGTTGGCCTCTTGGGTGGCGATCTGCATGTCGACCCCGATCGCCCGCAGGTCGGACTGGATCAGGATGGAGGCATCGCTGCGGCGCTTGTTGCCCGCGTTGGTCTTGAGCGTGAACCGAAACGGCCGGCCGTCCTTGTCCAGCACGCCATCGCCGTCGGAGTCGGTCCACCCCTTGGAGGCGAGCAAGGCGGTGGCGGCGGCGGTGTCGTGGGGAATGCGGGGGACGTCGTCGGCGTACGCATCGCACAGCTCGGGCGTGATCGTGCCGACCATCGGCTTGGCGTACACCGTGCCGTCCTTGCCGGTCAGCAGCTTGCCGATCATCGCGTCGACGTCGATCGCCATGGTGAGGGCGCGGCGGACCTCCTTGTCGGCGAACAGGGGGTTGGCGCTGTTCCAGCCGATGTAGTCGTTGGTGCGGTAGCCGCGGGAGGCGATGCGGATGTCGGGGTGGTCGGCCTTGATCGCGTCCACGTCCTCGATGTCGATGCTGTCCATCAGGTCGATGCCGCCGTTCTTGAGCTCGACCAGCCGGGTGGCGTACTCGGGGATCACCCGGAACACGACGCGGTTGAGCTTGGGCTTCATCGACGCCGGGCCAGACCAGGCGGGGTTGGGCTCCAACACGAACCGGGTGTTCTTCTCGTGCTTGGTGAGGGTCCAGGGGCCGGTGGCGAGCGGGTCGAGGCTGACCGGGTGGCCTCGCAGTGTGCCGGGGTCGGCGTCGGCGAACGCGTGCTTGGCCATGGTGACCAAGGTGGTGGCGTGCGACAGCTGCGTGATGTGGTCGTAGGCCTGCTTGAACCGGACCCGCACCGTGTGGTCGTCGAGGGCCTCGGGCGAGCCGTCCAGCATCTGCTGAACGACGGACAGGCGGGGGCTCGCCACGGCGGGGTTGCGCACCATCTCGTAGGTGAACGCGATGTCGTGGGCGGTGACGGGCGTGCCGTCCTCGAACGTGATGTCGTCGCGCAGGTGCAGGGTGAGCTCGGTGCTGTCGTCGTTCCACGACCAGGACGTGGCGAGGGCAGGCTCGTGGACCAGCTTGCAGTCGACGTGGGCGTCGAGGGTCTGCAGGTAGACGTTGTGCAGGACCCAGGCGTCGGACGCGGTCTCGTAGACGATCGGGTTGAGGTTGCCGATGTCGGTCTGGGAGCCGACGACGAGCGTGTCGCGTGGGCCATCGCCGGTGCGCACGGCCGGCGCGGGATCCGATCCGCCGCCGAAGCAGGCCGAGCCGAGGGCCAGGAGGGTGCCGACCGCCGCCAGCCGCACGGAGGCGGGGCGGGGGTGGGTCAGGGCGACGAGGGCGGTGCGCATGGGGCCTCCGGGCCGTGGACGTACCGCGTTGTCGCGCAGGCGGGACCGGTCCCGTGTCGACGGTGGGTCAGGATCCAGAGGACGGGTTGGGGATCCGACCGATCACGACCCGATCGCGGCCCGCGAGATCGCCCAGGACCTTGAGATCCACGAAGCCTGCGGCCTCGAACAAGGCGCGGACCGCGGGGCCTTGATCGTGTCCGATCTCAACCGCCAGGCCTGCCCGTGCGCGCGCCCGCGCGGCAGGCACCAGCGCGCGGTACACCGCCAACCCGTCGGGGCCCCCATCGAGCGCGAGCCGGGGTTCGTGGTCCCGCACCTCGGGCTCCAGCTGGAGCAGGTCGTCGGACGGGATGTAGGGCGGGTTGCTCACCACCCAGTCGATCGGACGGGCCTCGGGGACGGGCAGGAGCATCGGGCCCTTGAGCACGGCGACCCGATCCGCCAGGCCGAGGCGTGCGACGTTGTCCTTGGTGCAGGCGATCGCGGCGTCGGACAGGTCGATCGCGAACACGCGCACCCGGGGATCGGCCGCCGCCAGCGCCAACCCGATCGCACCGCTGCCACAGCCCACGTCCGCGAGGAAGCATCGGGCGTCCGGATCGGCCTCGCCGGGCCCGGGCACGGGGCCGATCGCGGCCCGCACGGCCTCCACCAGCGCCTCGGTGTCGGGGCGGGGGACCAGGACCCCTGGGTGCACCGCCAGCTCGATGTCGTGAAAGCCCACCGTGGACATCAGCCAGCCGATCGGCTCGCGCTCGCCACGGCGCTTGACCAGGGGCCGCAGCGCGTCGAGCTCTTCGTCGGCCATCGGCCGGTCGTACATCAGGTACAGCTGGAGGCGGTTGGTGCCGAGGACCGTGGCGATCAAGCGCTCAGCGTCCAGCCGCGGCTGGGGAACCCCCCGCTGGGCGAGCCATGCCTCGGTGCGACGGAGCAGGTCGAGCAGCGTGATCACGACGCGCCCTGGGCCTCGCCCATCGTCTCCAGTTGCGCGGTTCGCCACGCGGCCGTGAGGCTGTCGACCAGCTCGTCGGCGTCGCCGTCCACGATGCGGTCGAGCTTGTACAGCGTGAGGTCGATCCGGTGATCGGTGACCCGGTTCTGCGGGTAGTTGTAGGTGCGGATGCGCTCGGACCGATCGCCCGATCCCACCATCGCGCGCCGCGCGGCGTTGCCCTCGGCGGCGGCTTCTTCCTCGGCCTTGGCGAGGAGCCGGGCCTTGAGGACGCGCATGGCCTTGGCCTTGTTCTTGGTCTGCGACTTCTCGTCCTGGCAGGTGGCCATGATCCCGGTGGGGAGGTGGACGATGCGGACGGCGGAGTCGGTCGTGTTGACGCTCTGACCGCCGGGGCCGCTGGCGCGCATCACGTCGATCCGAAGGTCCTTCATGTCCAGGTCGATCTCGACCTCGTCGGGCTCGGGCAGGACGGCGACGGTGGCGGCGGAGGTGTGGATGCGGCCCTGGCTCTCGGTGGCGGGGACCCGCTGCACCCGGTGCACCCCGGCCTCGAACCGCAGGCGGTGCCAGGCCTGCTCGCCCGTGACGCTGGCCACGATCTCCTTGAACCCGCCGACGGATCCAGGACTGATCTCCATCTCGGCAAAGCGCAGGCCGTGGCGCTCGCCGTAGCGCTGGTACATCCGGTACAGATCGGCCGCGAACAGGGCGGCTTCGTCGCCGCCGGTGCCCGCGCGGATCTCGAGCATCAGCGGCCGACCCTCGTAGGGGTCCTTGGGGAGCAGCTTGAGGCGGAGCGCGGCCTTGGCCGTGTCGATCGCCTCGTCGAGGGCGGTGATCTCCTCGCGCGCCATGCGACGCAGCTCGGGATCCTCCTCCTCCTCGACCATCTCCCGGGCGCCGGCGCGCTCGGCGATCAGGCCCTTGTAAGCCCGGTACGCCGTGACGACGTCGGAGACGTCGGCGTGCTCACGCGACAGCTCGCGGAGCTGGGTGGGATCGGAGACGACGTCGGGATCGGACAGTTGCCGGTCGAGCACCTCGAGGCGGCGTTCCATCGCATCGAGGCGTTCGAGCACGGCAGGACTCTCCGGATCGCTCCGTGTTCAAGGGGCACCGGGCGAGCGGCCAGGTGCCCCGGGACGCGCTCAGGCGTCGGCGTCGGCGTCGGCCTCGGCCGTGGGGTTCGCGAAGCCGTACTTGCGGTAGTACGCCTCGACGCGGCCCTCGGTGTCCATGATCTTCTGCGTGCCCGTGTAGAACGGGTGCGACTCGGACGAGATGTCGATCGTGAGCACCGGGTACTCCACGCCGTCGATCTCCTTGGTGCCCTTGAGCAGGTGATCACCGATGGTCGAGCGCGTGAGGAACTCGAAGTCGCACGAGATGTCGCGGACGCAGATGAAACGGTAGGTCGGGTGGATGTCGGACTTCATCACGGGCTCCGCGGGGGCTGGACCGTGTAGACGGCCCGAGGCGGGGGCTTGAGGATTCGGGGCCGGGGCGAGGACCGCCACGGGGTGTCTCGGAGGACCCCGGGTGTCCGAAGGTTGTCGACGACGAACCGACCCGGACCGTGCCGGGGGCACGTCGGCGCCTACTGCCCCGGCGGGAGGGAGGTGTCAAGGCCCCCAACGGGCGTGCGCTACGCGGATCGGGCGTCGAACAGGGCGTCCAGCGCGGCCCGGGCGGCGCGGGGATCGGCGGGAAGATCGCGCCGCCAGCGGTCCCGGCGGGTGCGCTCGGTGTCGTCGAGCAGGGCGGCTTCGTCGAACGCGCCGCTGCGGTGGACGTCGAGCGCCGGCAGGGCGTGCTCTCCCTCGGTGCCGCCGGACAACCACAGGGTCCACGTGGCGAGCCGGGCGGCGTCGCGCTGCGCGGCGGCGGGCATCGCGTCGGGGTCGGCTGCCGCGACGAGCGTGACGCTGCCGGCATCCGGCCGATCGCCCGCCACCAGCATCCACCGACGGAAGCGCTGCATCGCGGCGGCCGGGGTGTCCTCGTCCTCCAGGACGGCCAGCGCGAGCACGTCGAGGCCGTCGATCAGCACGACGTGCTCGGCCCCGTGATCCGCGCGGCGTGCCGCGCGCGCCATCACCAGATCCGCCACGCCGGCGATCCGCGCGCCGGTCTCGTCGGCGGGCACGGCGAGCACCTCGACCCCATCGACCGCACGCCAGGCGTGGGCCTCCTCGGGCCGTCCGCCCGCGAGCAGCACGCTGACCTGCAGGGCGGGCTCGTCGGCCAGGCGGGCTGCGATGCGGCGGAGCAGGTCGGCGCGGGGGCGGCCGTCGGGACCGTGGAGCAACCCCCGGGCCCCGAGCCCGAGCGGCGCGACCTGGTCGACCCGCGCGAGCCACGGATCCGCGGCGAGGGGGAGGCGGATCGTGGGGTGGACCCGATCGGTGCGGGGGGCGGGCCGATCCGGCGAGGGGGCCTGGCCATTGATCGCGCCGATCCACAGCATGGCCGGGTAGCGCTCGTTGGCGTGGGGTGCGCGCGTCTTGCCGATCACGGTGTCGCCGGTCTGCAGCTCCATCCGGCGCACCTGGTTGGGCGACAGGTAGATGTCGTGCGGACCGGGGAGCAGCTGGTCGACGGGGGCCCGCAGGAAGGCGAAGCCCTCGCCGTGGACCTCGCACACCCCCGCGCCCCAGGCCTCACCGGGATCGACCGCGTCGAGGATCGCCGCGATCGACACGTCGCGGTCGGTGCCCCGCGGCAGGGTCGGCGCGTGCTCGGCGGCCAGATCGCGCAGGGCTTCGGGGGAGGCCTCGAGCAGGGCGTCCAAGGTGGGCGTCATGGGGAGATCCAGGGCGGCCGACGATCCCGGCCAGGACCGACGTGAGGCAGGACGAACCCTGGATCCCGAGGGGAGGGAGGCAGGGCACGGAGGCGTCCGGTCCGGGGGACCCGACGGAAGGACGCGGATCTTCGCCCGGTCGGGGGGCGGGCGTCAAGCCCTGTCGGTCGTATCCAGGGGTTCGGCAGGGGCGGTCGGGCGACGGGTGAACCCGGGGTCGCCGTCGATGACGGGGTCCGGCACGATCTCGACACGGGTCACGCGGGCGTCGGGGCTCGGCTGGCGCAGGCCGACGAGGAAGGCTCCGACGGCGTCTTCGGTACCTTGAACCCGGGCGTCCACGGTGCCGTCGTCGAGGTTTCGGACCCAGCCGTCCAGCCCAAGGCGTGTGGCGAGCGCCACGGTGCCGTCGCGGCAGTACACGCCCTGGACGAGGCCGTGCAGGCGAAGTCGGAACGCGACGTGGGTCATGGGGCCTCTCCAAGCATCGCCAGCAGGGTGGCTTCGTCGATCACGGCGAGGCCGAGGTCCTGGGCCTTCGTGAGCTTGGACCCTGCGTCCGCGCCCGCCACGACGAAGTCCGTGTTCTTGGACACGCTGCCCTTGACCGCGCCGCCGGCCGCCAGGATCTTGGCCTTGGCCTCGTTGCGCGACAGGGTGGGCAGGGTGCCGGTGAGCACGAAGGACCGTCCGGTGATCGGGTCGTCCTCGGGGGGAGCGGGGGGCGCGTCGGGATCGGCGTCCAGGTCGATCGTGATCGGCACGTCGGCGAACTGCACCCCCAGGGCGCGGAGCTGGTCGATCTCCTCGCGCAGGCGCGGGTCGTCGAGGGCGTGGCGGATGTGGTGGGCCACCCAGTCGCCGATGCCGTGGATGCGCGCGATCCGGTCCTCGGGGGCGTCGAGCAGGGCGTCGAGGGAGCCGAAGGCGCGGGCCAGGTCGCGGGCGGTGGACTCGCCCACCTCGCGGATGCCGAGCGCCACGAGCGCCTTGTCGAGCGGGCGGGCTTTGCTGGCTTCGAGCTGGGCCATCGCGTTGTCGGCGGACTTCTTGCCCATGCGCTCCATGCGCGCGAGGTCGTCGTGGTGCAGCCGATACAGGTCGGACACGCGCTGGACCAGGCCGGTGTGGACGAGCTGGTCGAGCAGCTTGGCCCCGACCCCCTCGATGTCCATCGCCCCGCGGCCGACGAAGTGGCGCAGGCCGGCACGCAGCTGGGCCGGGCACGACAGGCTGTTGGGGCAGATCCACTTCTTGGCGCCCTCCTTGTCGTCCTTGACCACCAGCGGCTCGAGCGGGTGGGCGCAGTCGGGGCAGGTGGTGGGGAAGACGGAGACGGGACGGGTGTCGTGGGCGTCGTCGGGCACCCGGCGATCGACCCGGGGGATCACGTCGCCAGCCCGCTTGACGACCACCGGGTCGCCGACGCGCAGGTCCCGCTCCTCGATGAAGGCCTGGTTGTGCAGGGTGGCGTTGGTGACGGTCACCCCACCCACGCGGACCGGATCCAGGCGGGCGACGGGGGTGACGACGCCGCTGCGGCCCACCTGGTGGTCGATGCCGAGCAGGGTCGTGGTGACCTCGGGGGGCGGGTACTTGAACGCGATCGCCCACCGGGGCGCGCGGGACATGAACCCGAGCTGCTCCTGCAGCCCGATGTCGTCGACCTTCACCACGGCACCGTCGATCTCGTAGGGCAGGCGGTGCCGCAAGGCGCCCAGGGCGTCGATCGCCTCCAGCACCGCGTCGATGCCCCGGACGACCTGGTTGTGCTCCCCGACGGGCAGCCCCCACGCGGCGAACCGCGCGAGGTGCT
>JAUHWK010000146.1 GCA_030424555.1 bacterium
GCCGGGGCGCGCGGTCGATCTGGTGGCGCTGCGGGAGGCCGTTCGCGCGACCCACTTCGACGACCCCCGAGGCCTGCTTCCCGTGCCGGGCGGCGGCGTGTTCAGCGGGGAGGTCGCGCGCTCGATCGGAGAGACGTGGACGCACTGGCGGGACGCGGACGTCCCGACGACGTTCACGCCCCGCATGCAGCCCCAGGACGCGCCGGCAGCACCCGGCTCGGGCCCTGCCGACGCGCGGTAGGTCAGCGGCGGCTGGCGCGCGTCCGCGGACCGGGGACAGGGCCGCCCCTCGGCGGCGCCGGCGGGTAGGCGACCGCGGTGGTCGGTGGGGTGGTCCCGCGGGCCTTCAGGCGGTCGTCCTCCACCACCACCCGCGGCGACGTGCCGGGGTGCAGGGTGATCGCGCGGCCCACCACCTGGCCGCGACGGCTGCGGACGGCGACGTGGTGGGTCCCGGCCGACAGGCTGAGCGTCTGGACCTCGCCGGGCCGCAGGCGGGCGACCTCGACCCCATCGACCATCACGAACGCGGGCCCGTGGTCGTGGTGGACGAAGGTCACGGCCACCTGGGCGGGCGCGGCGCGTCGGCCGGTCGCCAGCTCCACGACCGCGCCCTGTCGCGGGTGGACCCGGACGGTCTGCTGGGTCACCACCGCGCCACGTCGGGTCGGCCGGACGATGCGGACCGTCGCCGTGTCCTGGCCGTGCGGGAGGGTCAGCGCCGTGCCCGGGGCCACGGTGTGCTGGCGCCGGCGGCCGTCGATCGACACCTGGACCGGCTGGAGGCCGCCGTTGTGCAGCGTCAGCGGAGGGGCCTCGCGGGCCTGGGACGCCTGGTGCGTCGTCGGGCCTCGGACCGGCACCACCGCGGGGGCGCCGCGCGGTCCGGCCGTGGCGCGATCCGACGAACGGCTGGTGTGGTCGGGGCGATCGGGGTGGCCTGGGGCGGCCATCGCGCTGGACAGGGTCAGCATGGTGGCCAGGGTCAGGGTCAGCGTGCGGGTCATGGGGCCTCCGTGTCCAGGGGGACGGCCGTGGGACGCCCGGGCCGCTCGAATCTTCACCGGTGGGGTCGGTCCCGTCCGGGACGGCGTGGTGGGGACGTGTTCAAGGACGGGCCGGAGGAGCCATGCCGCTGTGGATCGTGAGCACGCCCATCGGCACCCTGGGGGATGCGTCGCCCCGGATGCGGGAGGTGCTGGGCCAGGCGGCGGTCGTCCTGTGCGAGGACACGCGCACCACCCGAAAGCTGCTCACGGCCCTGGAGGTGCCTGCGCCGCCGCTGGTGGCGCTGCATGCCCACAACGAGTCGGAGCGCGCCGAGGACGCCGCAGCGCGGGCGGCGGTGGAGGACGTGGCGCTGGTGAGCGATGCGGGCACGCCGGGCGTGAGCGATCCAGGGTCGGCGGTGGTGGCGGCCTGCCTGGCCCGTGGGGTCGAGATCCGCAGTGTGCCGGGACCGAGCGCGCTGGCGGCGGCGCTCGCGGCGTCCGGCATGCCGGTGGCGCCCAGCACCTTTTTGGGGTTTCCACCGCGCAAGGGACGGGATGGCTGGTGCGCGGAGGCGCTCCGCCGGCCCGAGACCCTCGTCTGCTACGAGGCCCCGGGTCGCATCGCCGACCTGTTTCGTCGGCTGGCGGCGGTCGACGGGTCCCGGGAGGCGGTGCTGTGCCGCGAGCTGTCCAAGCGCTTCGAAGAGGTCGTCCGCGACACCCTCGCCGGGCAGGCCCAGCGGTGGTCGGAGGCGGAGCGGGTCCGGGGGGAGTGCGTGGTCGTGATCGGTCCCGGCACCGGTGGGGCGACGGTGTCCACGGACGACGCGGCGTTGGAGGACGGGGCGAGCCTCAAGGACGTCGCCTCGGTCCTCGCGGGCCGCTGGGGCACCCCCAAGCGCGACGCGTACCAGGCGCTCCTCGCGCTGGATCGGACGATGCGGGACGGCCAGGACGGGTGATCGCGCCCGCCGGCCTCAGGGGGCGATCGAGAGGTCGGGCGGACCGTCGGTCGTGGGCTCGTCGCGCAGGCGGACCCGACCGATCAGCGTGACTGTCCACCCCAGCGAGAAGGACTGGGCGTCCGTGCTGACCGGGTACAGGTGCTCCTCGAACCGCGGGGTGAGGTAGCCCGCATCGAGCCCGATCCGAACCCCGAGCTGGGGCAGGGGATCGAGCTCGACGTCGACCCCGAACCGGGCGGCGAGCCGGTCGCTGGCGACCACCGGGGTGGCCTCCGTGCTGTCGAGGACGTCGGGCAGCCAGTAGCCCGACGGACGGCGGTCCTCGCCGATCCAGTCGAGTCCAGCCCACACGCCGATCCCGGTGCGCTGGCCCGTGCGTGGATCGTGCCGGAGCAGCGTGACGCCGCCGATGCGTGCCTCGATCCGGTCGCCCGCCTTGATCGTCTGATCGGGACCGGACGCGGTGGAGGCGTCGTCGCGGGGGACGATGGCGACGTCGGTGGCGGCGAACTCTCGGGTGTAGGCCATCGACAGCCAGGTGTCGACGCGGCCCGTGACGTAGGAGAACGCACCGCCGAGCTGTAGTGCCGCGCCCCCGGGGGCAGCCCCTCTGCGCTCGCCGTACATCGTGCCGTTCTTGCCGGGCGTGCGCACGGCGAGGTCGAACCGCATCGTCATCGGCAGGCTGCGGGACCAGCCCTGGCGGAACGGGCTGGCGGCCAGGCCGATCCAGACCCCCTGCACGCCGCGGGTGGTGAGCGGGTCGGGGGAGATCGCCTCGCCGCCCTCGTACGACCCCTCGCCGGTGAGGGGATCGACGCGCATCGCGCGGGCACCGGGCCAGCGCAGATCCTGGCGTGCGGTGATCGGCAGCGCGAGGCGGAGCGCGACCCCGGTCCAGACCGCGACCTCGGCGTCGAGGGTGAGGTCGTGGCCGAGTACCTCCCGGATGGCCCGGGTCTCCCCGGCCTCTTCCAGGCCGACCTGCTCGAAGCGACCTTGGTACCCCAAGGACACGTCGGCGCGGAAGCGCGGTGGGAACGCGGTCGCGTCGGCCGCTTCGGCCAGGGGGGCGTGGCCCAGCAACACGCCGAGCACGGTGGCCCCCACGGCCGCCACCGTGGACCACGACTCAGGGGGCGTGGGGCGCCCGGGCGGCACGGAATGGGACGTCAGGGGCACTCGGATCTCCGCTGCCGCAGACTAGGAGGCGCACCGGGAACCGTCAACGGCGGTGTTGCGTCGGAGGCCCCGTCAGGTCCCGTCGTCGCGCAGGCCGTACTCCTTCATCTTGGTCTGAAGGGAGCGGCGGCTGATGCCCAGCTGGCGCGCGGCGTGCGTGACGTTGCGATCGGACGCATCCAGGGCGCGGAGGATTCGCTGGCGCTCGAGGCGGGCGATGTGCTGGCGGAGCCAGGCCTTGAGGTCGAGCGCCTCGTCTTCGGGCGAGGGGGCGTCGACGGTGCCGTCGCCCTCGGGATCGGGCATCCGTGGGCGGAAGGCGACGAGATCGTCCGCGTCGAGCTCCTCGGCTTCGGCGAGCAGGGCGGCGCGCTCCACCACGGTCTCCAGCTCGCGGACGTTGCCGGGCCAGTGGTGCGACGCCAGCCGGGCCAACGCCTCGGCGGTGAACGCGCTGGCCTGGGTGCCGAGCCGCGTGCGTGCCCGGGCGAGCATCCGGTCGGCCAGCGAGGGCAGGTCGCCCAGGCGGTCCCGCAGGGCAGGCAGCTGGATGGGGACCACGGCCAGGCGCATGCCGAGGTCGCCCCGCAGGCGTCCGCTCTCCACCGACTCCCGGAGATCGGCCTCGGTGGTGACGATCAGCCGGATGTCGACCGCGCGGGGCGTGCCGCCTCGGGGGGTGACGGTGCCGTCGCGCAGGAGCTGGACGAGGGCCACCTGGGCCTCCGACGTGAGCTGCTCGACGTCGGCGAGGCGAACGGTGCCGCCGTCGGCGACCTGGAACGTGCCGGGTCGGACCGTGCCGTCCGTGCGCACCTCACCGAACAGCTCGCCGGCCATGGTCTCCGCGGTGAGGGCACCGACATGCAGGTCCAGGTAGGGCCCGTCGGCCCGGCGGGAGCGGTCGTGGATCGCGCGCGCGACGACCTCCTTGCCGGTGCCGGGCTCCCCGCCGATCCACACCGGGACGGGGGTGTCGGCCACCCGGTCGAGGACGTCGCGGACCGCCCGCACGGCGGGCCCGTCTCCGAGCAGCTCGAGGGGGGTGTCGGCGGCGAGGTGCTGGGCGCGGGCGCGTCGGGTCGCGAGGGCCCGCTCGATCGTCCGCCGCAGCACCACCTGGTCGAACGGCTTGGTGAGGAAGTCCGTCGCGCCTTCCTTGAGCGCGTCGACCGCGGTCTCGACCGTGCCCCAGGCCGTGAGCACCACGACAGGGACCTCAGGGCGGGTGTCCCGCATCCACCGAAGCAGGCCCATGCCATCCAGGCCGGGCATGCGCAGATCGGTGAGGACGACGTCGATGTCGGCGTTCGACAGGGCGGCGATCGCTTCTTCGCCGTCTTGGGCGGTGTCGACCACGTGGCCGTCCCGTCCGAGCTGGGCAGCGATGACCTTGCGGATGGACGGTTCGTCGTCGACCACGAGCACATGTCCGGCCAATTGGACCTCCCTGGGCATCCCGGGTCGGAGGGGACGTCCCCCGGCCGACGGGCAAGGACCCGGCGCTGTATTGTGCCGCCGGGACCAGGCCCGTGCGATCCCGCCTGCGCGGCCCGCGCCGATGCGGTAACCGGACGCCCGCACGCGGGTCGGGTGTCCCTTCCACCCGCCCACGATCCTGGAGACGGCATGGTCACCAACTGGCGCAACCCGGCGCGCGCGATGCTGGTGGTCGGCCTGCTGTCCGCGATCGGGGGGCCTTCGGCGGCGAGCGAGCCTGCCAAGGCCACGCCGTTCTCCTTGCCGACGGTCGATGGCGCGCAGACGGTCTCCCTGTCGCAGCACGCGGGCAAGGTGGTGCTGCTCAGCTTCTGGGCGACGTGGTGTGCGCCGTGCAAGGCGGAGATGCCCCACCTCGACACGCTGGCCCGGGCCAAGGCCGACGCCGGTCTCGTGGTGCTCAGCATCAACGCCGACGACGCGCGCTCGGCGCGGCGGGTGGCGCCGTGGGTCGCGCAGCAAGACCTCGCGCTGGTGTGGTTGATGGACACCGAGCGCACCGTGCTCGACGCGTACGACCCGTCCCGGACCCTGCCGTGGAGCGTGCTGATCGGCCGCGACGGGACCGTCCTCGGGACCTGGTCGGGGTTCGACGAAGCCGGGTTCGCAGCCCTGCGATCGGCGGTCGATGCGGCCCTGGCAGCGGCCCCGTCCACCGTCTCCCCGAGCACGCCCACCCCGTCGGACTGACCGGCCGTCGGATCGGAACATCCGACCCCGGTGGGGTGTCAGGATCGCGCAACACGTCGGGAGCCGGCGCGATGCCCGGTGGGTCGATGGCGTATGGTCCCCGGCCGTGATGCCCAGGAGGTGGCCGTGTCCGTCGTCCCAACCCCCCCGTCTCCCCTGATCGTGATCGCTGCGGCGGTCGCCCTGGCCGCGGCGTCACCGTCGGCGCAAGCCGGGGTGCTGCCCATCAAGGGCGTCACCGCGTCGTCGACGTACACCGAGCAGCCTGGGTACGACGCCGCCCGCGTCGCGGACGGCCGGCAAGGAACGGCCTGGGTCGAGGGCGACAGCGGCGCGGGCCTCGGGGCCTGGGTCGAGCTGGACCTCGGCGGTCCGGTCAAGGTCGACACCCTGCGCATCTGGGGGGGCGACTGGTACAACGACACCAACTGGAACCGCGCCAACCGTCCCAAGGAGATCGAGATCTCGGTGGATGGCGGCGCGCCGACCAAGGTCACGCTCGACAACAGCCGCACCGTGCAGTCGTTCCCGATCGGGGCCACGGCCAGCACCGTGCGGGTCCGCATCAAGAGCACCTACAGCGGCTCCACCTGGCTCGACACCGGCATCTCGGAGATCCAGCTGATCGGCGACGCCCCGGCGCCGGGCCATGAGGCCACGCTGTCCGCCTCCAGCCATGCCCCTGCGGATGGCGACGGCAGCTACGAGCCGGCGATGGCCGCGGATCAGCTCGCGGACACGATGTGGTGTGAGGGCGACGAGGGCGATGGCACCGGCCAGTCGCTCACGTTCGACTTCGGCGGCAAGAAGTCCGTGTCCTCGCTGACCTGGGTCAACGGGATCGGGGGCAGCCTGCCGCTGTGGATGCAGGCCAACCGCGCGACCAAGGTCACCCTGGTGTTCGACGGGGGAGAGCACACGGCCGAGGTGCGGCCCTCGTTCAAGCCCACCACGCTGTCCTTCCCGTCCGTCTCCACGAGCAAGGTCACGGTGCGCTTCGATGCGGTCCTCAAGGGCCCGAAGTACAATGACCTGTGCGTGTCCGAGGCGTGGTTCGCCGAGTAGTCCCGGTCCGCGCCCGGAGGTCCCATGCTGCGACGCCGTTCGCCCGTCCCCCCGCTCGGTGCGCTGTGTGCGCTGGTCGTCGGCACCGCGGTCGGTTGTCAGGACCCCATCACGGTCTCGCAGCAAGAGCGCACCGACAGCTACCAGCAAGTCCCCACCGATCAGATCGACATCCTGTTCGTGGTCGACGACTCCGCGTCGATGATCAACGAGCAGGAGCAGCTGGCCGAGGGCTTCCGGGACTTCATCGGGGCGATCGAGGTCACCGAGACCGACTTCCACCTCGGCGTGATCCGGATCGACTTCGAGTACAGCGATCCAAGCCGGGGCGTGCTCGTGGGGGATCCGCCCTACCTCACGCGGGCCGACGAGTACGTTCAGCTGTTCTCGGAGCGCGTGAAGGTCGGCACCGAGGGGTCGGGGCGGGAGAAGGGCCTGGAGGCGGCCTGGTTCGCCACCTCGCCGCAGACCACCAGCGCCGGCGGGCCCAACGAGGGCTTCTTGCGGGCGGGGGCGGAGCTGCTGATCCTGATCGTCAGCGACGAGGACGACTGCTCGGACGGCGGCCGGTTCGGCGAGGGCTTCGATCGCCTCGACTGCTACCGGCGCGAGCAGGATCTCGTCCCGGTCGAGACGTGGATCGAGCGGTTGCGGGCCACGAAGTCGAGCCGCGACCTGCTCACGGTGGCGGCGATCGTGGGACCGGAAGACCCCGCAGGCCTGTGCAGCGAGGAGACCCTGCCGGGCGAGCGCTACATCCGCGCGGCAGAGCTCACCGGCGGCTTGTCGTTCAGCATCTGTGAGCCCGACTGGAGCGGGTTCCTGGAGACGCTCGGGGTCGAGGCGGTCAAGCTCACCGAGACCTTCCCGCTGAGCTGTGGGGCGCGCCCGGACTCGCTCGTCGTCGAGGTCGACGACGCCGAGGTCGAGGACGACGCCTGGACGTACGATGCCGACACCCGCTCCGTGACGTTTGAGGAGGGGGCCGTGCCGGCGCGCGGGTCCAGCGTGGTGTTCCGCTACGAGATCGAGCCCGGGACCTGCGTCTCCACCGAGGGCTGAGGCCCACGGTCCGGCGCGGTCGCTGCGGGGCTCACGGGACCCTGGCTACTGCGTGCCTTGCGTGCGTTGGGTGAGCCCGGTGGGCAGGGACAGCGCGAGCGCGATCAAGCCGTGGACGTCGTGGATGCCGTGGGGGGCGTCGGGCAGCGGGTGCGGGACACAGCCCAGCGCCTGGCCGACGGTGTCGCGGCAGGCGGCGTGGCGGAGGGCCTGGGTGTGCCGGGCGTCGATCCGATCGTGGATCCAGGCGGTGACGGCCTCGGAGGTGGCGGGATCGGAGTCCACCGCCGCGTCCTGGACCACGGCGTGCAGGGGCGCGAGATCCTGGCCGAGTGGCGGGACGAACCGGTTGAGCAGCACGCCCGCGACCTCGAGGTGCTGTTGGCGCAAGGCGTCGCGAAACGCCACCAGCTCGGAGGTTCGCGGACCGTCGGCTGGGGCGACGAGCCAGTAGCGGGTGGCGGCGCTGTGCAGGAGGGCGTGGACGCCGCCCCCCCGTTCGCGGAACCCATCGCCCAGGTCCCCGACCAGCGAGAAAAATCCCTGGAGATCGTCCAGCACGTCGGGGCCCGCGAGCCGCCGCACGGCGTCGACCGCGCCCTTGGTGGCGAGCCCGAGGAGGCCGCCCCGGGGCGACAGGACGCCGCGGATCACCCGGCCGTCGAGCATGCGGCGGATGCGCTCGGGGGCGTCGAGGAAGTCGAGGGCGTGCTGGGCGGGGGGGGTGTCGACCACGACCACGTCCCACCGATCCGCCTGGACCAAGCGGTGCAGCTTCTCGATCGCCATCCACTCGTGGCCGCCCGTGAGCCGGGTGCTGACCGCGTCGTAGTAGGGGTTGGCGATCAGGCGGTCGGCGAGGTCGGGGCTGGGGGCGTGCTCGCGGACCATCCCGTCCCAGGTCGCCTTGCGGTCGAGCATCAGCGCGTCGAGTCGGCCGCCCTCGGGCAGGCCGGGGACGTCGATCGGGGTGGGCTCGTTGCCGAGGTGGGGGATCCCGAGGGCGTCGGCCAGGCGCCGGGCGGGGTCGATGGTCAGCACGACCGCGCGCTGACCCGCCCGCGCGAACGCGGTGGCCATCGCGGCGGACACGGTGGTCTTGCCTGCACCTCCCACCCCTGCGACCACGTGGATGGTCGTCATGGCGCCTCCTGGATCCCG
>JAUHWK010000147.1 GCA_030424555.1 bacterium
GACGCCGACACCGCGGACACCTCCGACACCAGCGACACGTCCGACACCTCGGAGACCGACGACACCGACTCGGACGCCGACACCGCGGACACCTCCGACACCAGCGACACCAGCGACACGTCCGACTCCGCTGAGACCGACGACTCGGACTCCGACGGCTTCGAGACCGACTCCGATGGCTTTGAGACCGACTCGGACGGGATCGACACCGGCTCGGTGTGCGACGGGGAGCCCGACACGGACGCCCCGCCGAACACCCTCGACCTGGTCGACGGGGATGCTGTGATGTGGGCCCTGCAGGGCGTCCTGCCCGGCGAGCCCCAGGAGTACGTGGTCACGGTGCCGCCCAGCTGCATCGTCGACGTCGCGCTGTCCGCGGTCGAGGGCGACCTGTCCGTGAGCGCCGGCGGCTTCGTCGTGCCCCTGTTCGAGGGCCAGGCCGAGTCGATCAGCCTGCCGACCGGCAGCAACACGGCGCCGGTCACCGTCACGATCACGGCGCTGTCCGCGACCGAGTGCACCGTGTACGACCTCGAGGTCTCCGTGACCTGCCCGGTCGACACCGACACCGACACCGACGTCCTCGACACGGACGAGACCGACACGGACCTGGTCGAGACGGACGAGACCGACACGGGAGACACCGACGTGTTCGACACCGACACCGGGTTCCCGCCGTTCGAGACCGACTCCGACACCGACACCGACGACTCCGACACGGACCTGGTCGACACCGACCCCGTGGACACCGCCGACACCAGCGACACCGGTGACACGTCGGACACCGGAGACACGGCAGACACGGGCCTGACCGACACCTCGGATCGCGACACCGCCGATCTCGTGGACGAGCCGGACCTGCAGGCCAAGGGTGGCGTCGGCTGCCGCGGCTGTCAGCAGGGCGCGCCCGGGTTCGGGTTCCTGCCCGGCCTGATGGTGGCCTTCGGCCTGCTCCGTCGGCGTCGGAACGACTGACCCGGTCGCCCACGGCCTCCGCATCCGGCGGGGGCCGTGTCGATGGTGCGAAGCTGGCCCGGTTTCGTCACGTGCGCCCAGGACGCGCGCTGGCAACACGGCGCGCCCACGAGGTGCCCATGACCCACGTCGATCGCCGCACGTTCCTCAAGTCCGCCGGCCTGCTCGGCTCCACCGCCGGCCTGGCCCTGCCCCGCTTGGCCCTGGCGGAGGCGCCGTCGTACCCTGCGATGGTCGAAGATCCGGACGGCATCCTCGACCTGGCCGAGGGCTTCACCTACACGATCCTCCAGACCGCCACGGTCACCGACACCGACGACGGGTGGCGCGTGCCGGGCCGTCCCGACGGCATGGCCTGCTTCAAGCACGACGGGAAGTGGGTGCTCATGCGCAACCACGAGCTGTCGCCGACGGACGTCTTCAGCGGGTTCTGGGCGGGCAAGGCCGATGGGCCGCCCCCTCAGATGTTCGACAGCAACGACCAGGGCTGCGTGTCCCGCGTCGTGATCGACCCGGCTACCCTCGAGATCGTGCGCACCAACCTCGTCCTCGGC
Source organism: bacterium (assembly GCA_030424555.1). GTDB lineage: Bacteria > Myxococcota_A > UBA796 > UBA796 > JAUHWK01. The sequence continues at coordinate 1,530 of JAUHWK010000147.1, forward strand.
GGCACCCGCCGCAACTGTGCCGGTGGGGCCAGTCCCTGGGGATGGTTGACCTGCGAGGAGTCCGACGAGCCGGGCCACGGGTGGGTGTTCCTGTGTGCGGTCGACGCCGAGGAGATTCAGGAGCCCCAGCAGATCCCCGCCTACGGCCGCTTCAACCATGAGGCCGCGGTCGTCGACCCCGAGACCCACGCCGCGTACCTGTCCGAAGATCGCGGCGACTCCTGCTTCTACCGGTTCATGCCCGACGATCCCGAGGACCCGTTCGGAGACGGCGCGTTCGAGGTGATGGCCGTGATGGGGGAGGACGCGTTCGACACCCGCACGGGCATGGAGGTCGGCGATGTCCTGGGGATCAAGTGGGTGGAGATCGACCCCACCAACGACGACGTCGACACCCTGCGGTACCGCGCACAGCAAGCTGGCGGCGCCATCATCGCCCGCGGTGAGGGCCTTTGGTACCACGACGGCAGCGTGTACCTGGCGTCCACCAGCGGGGGCCCCACCAGCGGGGGTCAGATCTTCCGCGTGCGCCTCGACGAGATGAGCCTGGAGCTCGTCGCCCACAGCACCGACCGCACCGAGCTCGACTACCCGGACAACATCACCGTCGCCCCGTGGGGCCAGGTGTTCATGGCGGAGGACGGCAGCGCCCTGGACTCCATCCGGTACATCCACGCCGACGGCACGGTCGGCGAGTTCGCCCGCAACCGCAAGAGCACGACCGAGTTCACGGGCGTGTGCTTCAGCCCGGACGGCTCGACCCTGTTCTTCAACATGCAGTCCGACGGCCTGACGTTCGCCGTGCAGGGACCGTTCCCCAAGGTCGCGGGCCTCGACGACGACACCGGGCTGGGTACGGACACCGACGACGGAGACGTCGACGGCAAGAAGGGGGGCTGCGACAGCACCTCCGGTGTGGGCGCCCGCGTCGGGACCGTGCTCGCCACCTCTTTGGCGTTGTTCGGCCTGCGCACCATGGGCCGCGATCCCGAGGACGTCCCGCGGATCGACACCCCGTCGGAGGACTGACCTCCAACGGGGGTGTCCCCTGCGTTAGCCGGTGCCCCATGTGTGGACGCTTCTTCCTGGTGCCGGACCTGCACGAACTCCTCGCGTTGCTCGACGCCATGCCCGAGGGGATCGACGACCTGCGCGGGCCCCGCTGGAACATCCCGCCGACGATGCCCATCGTCGTGATGCGGCCCGGCGACGCCGGTCCCCGCAGCCTCGCGCCCGCCCGCTGGGGACTCGTCCCCACCTGGTGGCGTGACCCGGACAAGCTGCCCAGCTTCCACAACGCCCGCGCCGAGACCGCGGCCACCAAGCCCTCGTTTCGCGGGGCCGTCCGGTACCGACGGGTGATCATCCCCGCCACCGGCTTCTACGAGTGGGACCGCGCCCGGGGACGGACCCCGTTCAGCATCACGCGCTCCGATGGCGACGTGATGGCGTTCGCCGGCATCGGCACCGTGTACAGCAAGGGGCCCCACGTCCTGGAGACGGCCGCGATCCTCACGGTGGACGCCAGCCCGGCGATGCGCGGCACCCACGACCGCATGCCCGTGATCTTGGAGCGCGACGCCTGGGACGCCTGGACCGATCCCCGAGCATCGGTCGACGACGCGATGGCGTGGTGTACGCCCAAGCCCGAGGGCCTCGACGTCGTCGAGGTGGGCACGGGCGTGAACAACGCGCGCAACACCGACGGCCGCTGGTTCGAGTCCGCGATCGCCCCGGTGGCGGCCGAGGATGGCCCGTGACTCACTTCCTCGCCGAGCCGATCGGCACCTCGCTCAAGGAGGTCCGGGAGGCCCAAGGGGTGCCCGACGTCCTCGAGGACGACGCCGAGCACCTGTGCATCGCGTTGGTCCACGCCCTGCACCGGCACGGCCTGCCCGGTCACCGTCTGGAGACCGCCTCCCAGAACCTGTCGATGGCGCTCGGCCTCACCACCCAGCTGCTCGCGCTGCCCACCTCGCTGGTGTTCGCGTTCGGCGAAGGCCTGCACCAGCGCACCGTCCTGCTTCGGGTCAAGCCGTCCGGGCTCGACCTGGGTCGCCTCGCGGACCTCGACGACCTGTTCCGGGCGGTGGTCGACGGCAGCCTCGACGTGCGCGCCGCCCGGGCCGAGCTCGATCGGGTCTTGCACGCCCCCCGTCGCTGGTCTGCCCTCACCGACGTGGTCTGCGGCGCCATCGCGGCCGCCACCGCAGCCGCCCTGTTTCCGGGCGCGTCCACGCACGACATGCTCGTGGCCGGGGTCGCGGGCACCGTGGTCGCAGTCCTGCTGTTGCTGTCCACCCGATCGCGCGCCCTGGAAGAGTCGTGGATGGCGCTCGCGTCGTTCGTGGCCGCCTCCGCTGCCTCGTGGGCCAGCACGGTCCTGCCCGACATCCACAGCGGCATCGTCACCGTGGCCGGAATCATCGTGCTCGTCCCCGGCCTCAGCTTCACCATCTCGATGATGGAGCTCGCCACCCGCAACCTGTCGAGCGCGGTGGCGCGGTTCGCCGATGTCGGCCTGACCCTGATCCAGCTGGGGTTCGGGGTCGTGCTCGCCCGCGCCTTGTGGTCCGCACCCGCCGACCCCCTCCCCAGCGACCTCCCCGCCTGGGCGCTCCCCACCGCCCTGCTCCTGTTGCCCGGAACGATCGCGGTGATGTTCGGCGCCCGGGGCCGGGACCTTCCCGTGATCACCGCCGCGTCGGTCGGGGGCTGGCTCGCGTTCCGCGCCTCCGATCAGCTCGTCGACTGGCCCGTGAGCGCGATGATCGGCACCTTTGTGCTGGGCGCCACGTCCACCGTCTGGGCGCGCTGGGCCCGCCGTCCCGCGATCATCCCGATCGTCACCGGCCTGTTCCTGCTCGTGCCCGGAAGCCTCGGCTTCCAGGGGGTCGTGGCCCTGCTCACCGGCCACACCCTGTCGGGCATCGAGACCCTGTTCCGCATGGCGATGGGCGCGTTCGGACTGGCCGCGGGCCTCGTCCTGTCCTCCTCGATGCTGCGCAAGCGGGGAACCTGAGCCACCCGCCTGAGGTTTCGACCTGGCCATGCACGGGGTAGGACGGGCGGCGCGCGTGTCCGGAGGACGTTCGTGACCTGGGAACGACCGATCGAGAGCCGCTACCTGGACCCGCTCGAGGTGATCTGGCTGGCCACCGCCCGCCGCCTCGGCCTCACCGTGCGCCGAGACCCCGCGATCTTCAGCCGAACCGACGGCACCGGGATGCTCTGGCTGGGCCCCCGGGACGACCTCGACGCGGACGACTGTGTCGCCCAGATGCTGTTTCACGAGATCGCCCACTGGATCACGAACGGGGTCGCGTCCGGCCAGGTGGCCGACTGGGGATTCCCCCTGTCCGACCAGGACGATCCCCGGGAGTACGCCTGCCTTCGGGTCCAGGCCGCCCTCGCGGACCGGCACGGCCTGCGCGGCATGCTGGGGCCCACCGGCCAGTACCGCCAGTACTTCGATCGCATCCCGGTCGACGCCCTCGCCCCGATGGACGACCCCCCGCACACCCTCGACGAGGGCGTCATCCTGGTCTTGGCCACCGACGCCCTCCGCCGGGCTGGCGCCGCCCCGTTCGCCGGACCGGTCGATCACGCGCTGACCGCCACCGCGGCCCTGCGCGACGTCGTCGCCGACTTCTTGCCCGCCTACGCCACCGAGATCCCCGACGATCCGCTCCCCAGCCTCTGGTCGCGCTGAGCGGTCCGTCCTCCGGAACCCGGTTCGCACCGAACCTCTTGCCTCCCCACCCGCTTGCCATCCCCCGGCGCGTTCGCTATGCATAACAAGCGTTCGAAAACCGGAGGCCCCATGGAGTCCGCAGCCCACCCACCCCGGCTCACCCGGCTCGCCTACCTGCTGCCCTTCGTGCTGTTCCTCCCGGCGGCGCGCGCGATGCTCGTCGGCGGGATCGCCACGTGGTTCCTGCCCGTGTGGACCTTCTTGCTGATCCCGCTGGCAGAACAGGGATTCTCCGGATCGACGGCCAACCCGACGCCCGAGCAGGAACAGGCACGCCTGGCCGATCCGCTGTTCGACTGGATGCTGTGGCTGGTGGTGCCGGCCCAGTACTGCCTGCTGGGGCTGTTCTTGTGGCGCATGGCGCAGGGCGTGCCCACCGCGTGGGAGCTCGTGGGCACGGTCGCCACGATGGGGATCGCGTGCGGGGTGTACGGCATCAACGTCGCCCACGAGCTCGGGCACCGACGCACCCGCCACGAGCAGTGGATGGCCCAGGCCCTGCTGCTCACCAGCCTGTACATGCACTTCTTCGTCGAGCACAACCGAGGCCACCACCGGCGCGTCGCCACCCCCGACGACCCCGCCTCCGCCCGCCGCGGGGAGACCGTGTACGGCTTCTGGGTCCGCTCCATCGTGGGCAGCGCGCAGGGCGCCTGGGCCCTTGAGCGGGATCGGCTGGCCCGCACCGGCCACGGGCCATGGCGGCTGGACAACGCGATCGTCCGTCACCTGTTGATCCAGGGTGCCCTGCTCGTGGCGATCGGCACCGTGTTCGGCGGGACGGCGCTGCTGGGGTTCCTCGCCGCCGCGGGCATCGGCATCTTGATGCTGGAGACGGTCAACTACCTGGAGCACTACGGCCTCCAGCGCGGGCGCACCGAGCGCGGGGTGTGGGAGCGGGTCCGGCCCGTTCACTCCTGGAACACCGACCGCCCGCTGGGCCGCCTGTTCCTGTTCGAGCTCACCCGGCACAGCGACCACCACGCCCACGCCACCCGGAAGTACCAGGTCCTTCGGCACTTCGACGAGAGTCCCCAGCTCCCGTCAGGGTACCCGGGGATGATGGTGCTCAGCCTGGTCCCACCCTTGTTCTTCCGCGTGATGGACCCGCGGGTCGACCAGCACCAAGCGAGCCCCGAGGCCGCCGCCGCCGCGTAGGTCTCCCCCGGTCACGGCCGTGGCCAGCCGCCCTGGAACGGGGCATGCACCCCGACGACCCCACGGAGGTCCCGGTGCCGGCTGCTGTGCCCCCCGTCCACAGTCCCCCGATGGTTCCCGTGCTGGGCGCAGACCGACCCTTCCCGGTCCGGCGCGTCCTGTGCATCGGCCGCAACTACGCCGCCCACGCCCGCGAGATGGGCGACGACGGGCGGGAGCCTCCGTTCTTCTTCGCCAAGTCGGCCGACGCCGTGGCCGTGATGCCCGCGCAGGGCGGCACCTGGGCGATGCCACCCCGCTCCGCCGACGTGCACCACGAGGTCGAGCACGTGGTCGCCCTCGGTGCCGGTGGGTCCGACCTGTCTCCCGCCGACGCGCTCGCCTGTGTGTGTGCGGAGGGTGTGGGGCTCGACATGACCCGACGCGACGTGCAGGCCGGCGCCAAGGCGTCCGGACGTCCGTGGACCACCGCCAAGGACTTCGACGGCAGCGCGATCCTCGGCCCCCTCGCCGCGATCCATCCCGGGGTGGGCGTGCGCGCCAGCGGACCGATCACCCTGTCGCGCGACGGCGTCGAGGTCCAGTCGGGGGACCTGTCCCAGCGCATCTGGTCCGTGCCCGAGCTCCTCGCCGAGGTCAGCACCTGGATGGCCCTGCGCCCGGGCGATCTGCTGTTCACCGGCACCCCGGCAGGAGTCGGTCCCGTCGCCCCGGGCCAGACCCTGACCGGCCGCATCGCCGGGCTCCCCCCCCTTCACGTCACCCTCACCGCCTGAGCTTCCCTGGAGGCCTCTTGCAGCCCTTCGTCCTCACCCTGCTGTCCCTGTCCCTTCCCTCGGCCCACGCCGCCGACTGCGATGGCCGCACCCTCGCCAAGGCGCTGGACGAGGCCCCCCCCATCCGCGTCGCGACCGCCTACACCGAGCTGGCCGCCTGCGATGCAGGCCGCGCCAAGAAGGCCGCCAAGGCCACCGTCGCGCGGATCAAGGATGGCGCCGACACCGCACCCGCCCTGCTGACCGCCGCCCGCCTGGGGGCGATGACCGCGGTGCGCGCCTGGGTCGCCGATGCCGAGCCCGACGTCCGCTCCCGCACGCTCGACGCGATGGGCGAGGTGTGCGCCGACGATCCGGAGACCGCCACCGCGTTCTTCGTCACCACCGCCGCGGAGCTCGGGGACCGGTTCTGGGAGCAGCGCTGGTACCGTGGCCTGGGCGCATGCCGGACCGACGGGATCCGCACCCTGCTCACCGCCGCGCTCGACCACCCCAAGGTCGGCCGCGAGGCCCGTCCCCGCACCCCGCTGTACAGCCTGCTCGAGACGTACGCGCGCAACGCCGGGGTCGACGCCCTGCCCACCCTGGACGCCCTGCTCGCCGAACCCGTGGACGATCGCGATGCGGTCGACCTGATCAACCCCTACGCCGACGCGGCCGCAGGGGCGGAGGAGGCTGGCGTCGACGGGGGCACCGAGGCCGTGGTGGCCTCGCTGGTGGCCGCCGCCCCCACGCTCCCCCGCGAGGCCCTGGAGCGCGCCCGCGGCGTGCTGACCAGCCTCGGCGCCACCACCGAGGCCGAGGCCCTCGCCGCCCACGCCTTCCCCGAGGCCAAGCGCGACACCGGCCATCCCTACGCCGTCGCCATCACCGAAGTCGTCACCTGCAAGAACGGCAAGGTGTTCGCCGGCCTGTACGTGGGCGACGTGGTGGACCCTGGCCTGCGCTGGCCCGACGTCGTGGCCGACCAGATCGGGCCGGCCGCCACCAGCGGATGGGACGCGCTCCAGGGCGGACGCTGTGGCGCCGAGCCCGTCGTGACCGTGTCCCACAGCGGGGTGCCCGTCGACGCCGAGGGCGCGACCGCCTTCCGCGCCGAGCAGCAGGCCGCGTTCGAGACCACGCACAGCGCGGCGAAGAAGACCTGGATCGAGGACGGGTTCTCCACCAGCCTCCCCTGATTCTCGGCGTCTTCCGGACGTCGGGCACCAGGCTTCCTCGCCGGCGCGTTCCCGCAGCCCTACCCCCTGTCGACCCAGGGGGAGGCGGTCGTGGACGCGTGGTGGGAGAGCGGGTGCGTGCTGTGCGCGTGGCGGGGCGAGGGGCGGCTGTGCAGCAGCTGCCGCGGCCCCCACGCGAGCCGTGTGCCGCGCCAGCTGGAGGGCATCCGCGGCG
>JAUHWK010000673.1 GCA_030424555.1 bacterium
CCCGCCGGGCGACGTCGTCGACCCGGGCGCCCTCGAACCCCTTCTCGATGAAGACCTGCCGGGCCGCCTGCAGGATCTGCGCGCGCCGCTCGGCTTCGGGTTGGTGCCGCGTCATCGGGTCTCCGTCGGTGCGCCCAGCGTCGGCGCGTCATGGTCCGACCCTACCATGCCCGCGGCGTGGGATCCGCGGCCACGATGGGGAGCTGGGGCTCAGTGGAAGGTGTCGTTGGAGCGCCCACCCTGGAGCACCTGGAGCTCGCGCTCGATGCGGCGGCCCTTCTCCCGCAAGGCGTCGCGGCGAGGGGACCGGTGGCTGCGCTGGTGGAACCACAGGTACGCGCCCGCCCACGCGCCGATCGAGACGGCAGGGCCGAGGGTGGCGCCCCGGCTGAGTCCGGCGAGCCACATCAGCACGGGCAGCCCGAGCGACACCCACACGATGGCGCGCGCGTCGATGGGCAGGGCGAAGAACAGGTAGACCTGGCCCTCGGCGTTGCGCAGGCCGAACAGGGTGAACAGCCCGGCGGTCAGCGGCAACCATCCCAGCACGAAGCCGTGCCCGGTGGGCAGTCCGAGGAGGCCCCCGACCACCGACAGCGCGAGGCCCACCGCCACGCCGCCGGCGAGCATCCAGCCCACCGCCTCCGCGATCTTCCGGTAGCTGTACCCGCCGAACACGGCGGGAAGCACAGACCCCACCACGTACAGTCCGATCACCACGCTGAGGACCTGGCCGCCCTGGACGAGGGGCCAGGTGAGCAGGGTCCATGGTGCCGCGCCCCACCCGGGGCTGCTCCACCCGAGCCAGCCGTACAGCGGCACGCCGACCGCGGTGAGCACGAGCTCCGCGACCCACGCCGCGGCCATTCCAGCCGCGATCCGCCAGTTCCAGGCATCCAAACTAGGGACGTCGAACCCCGACCCCGCTGACATCCGCACCCGACCGGCCACGGCACCTCCAGAAACCCGTTGTGGCGCGGCCCCAGGGGCGCCGCAAATCATGACGACGGCTTGTGTCGGACGATCCGCTCGGTGTAGTCATGGCAGCCGTCCGGAGCTGTCATGTCGTCCGCGATCGATCTCGTCGTGCTCAATGGTCCGTTGGAGGGGGAGGTGATTCACCTCCGCCCCGACGAGCTGTTGAAGCTCGGCCGGGCCAAGGGCGGCTTACAGGTACCAGACCTGCTCGTCAGCATGCGCCACGCCGAGATCTCGTTCTCCGGAGACCAGTACTGGGTCCAGGACGTCGGAAGCGCCACGGGCACCTTCGTCGACGACCAGCGGGTCGCCCAGCGCTCGCACGCCCTGCGCCCTGGCATGCGCTTGCGGGTGGGCGAGACCGAGTTCGAGGTCCGCGACCGACCCCGCTCGACCGTGCTCCGGTTCTCCGGGGCCGTCGCGGCCATGGTCATCCTGCTGTTGGGCGTCCAAGCCTTCTTCGACAGCATCGACATCGACTACGACGCCACCGTCGCCTGGTTCCAGCCCATCAAGATGGGCGGGGGCCTGGAGGAGCGCCGGCTGCCCATCCCCACCTCGTTCATTCGCGAGACGGGGGTCGACCACCGCGAGCTGAAGATCCTGCGGGTCACGGACTACGACAAGAACAACGTCGACGAGGTCTGGCTCGAGCTCCCCACCGAGGAGCGGATCATCACGTTCGGGGTC
>JAUHWK010000148.1 GCA_030424555.1 bacterium
ACCGTGCCGAGGACCAGCGCGGCCCCCATCATCCATGTATCCGTTCGCATCGCGACCTCCGGACGAACGCCGTCCCTGGTTGTAGCCGACGCGGTGCGACAACGTTGTCCAGATGTCGTGGACGCCACAGATCCCCAGCGCCCCATCGTGTACGATGACGCGATCTTCCGGGATGCACGTGGACGAGCACGACGACATCCACACCGCCATCCAAGAGGACCGCCGCCGTCTGGAGCGGCAGGTCGCAGGGTTCGTGGTGGTCGTCCTCGGGCTGATGACGACCTGGGGCTGGCTCCGCGCGCTCACCCACGACGGCGTCGCGGTCGAGCCGATCCTCATCGTGCTCGCCGTGTACTTCTGCGGGTACGCCGCGTGGTGGACTTGGCTGGGCCAGAAGACCCCGGCCCCATGGATGCGCTGGCTCGGCACCACGGTCGAGATCAGCGGCCTCACCCTCACCACCGCGATCGCCGCCCACCAGGACCTCGCGCTCGCCCTCGAGACGGTGCCCGTGCTGGTGTGGGCGCTGGCGATCTTCGGGTCCGCAGCCCGGATGATCCCGTTGCTTCCGCTGTATGCGGGCCTGCTCGCCGCGATGCAGTGGATGTCGCTGTTCGCCACGGCCAACGCCAAGGTCGCGCTCGATGGTCCCCTCCTGACCGGTGGATCCGCGTGGCAGCGCTTCGGGTTGCTCCTGGCGTGCGGTGCGATGGCCGAGGTGCTGTCCACCGCCCTCACCCGGTACGCCAGCCGCGCGGCCCGGGTGCGCGCCGAGCGCGATCGGCTGCGGCACGCCTTTGGCTCCTACGTCGCCGACCCGGTCGTCGAGCGCGTCCTCCGCGGAGACGATGGCCTGCACGTCCGCACCGAGCGCCGCAACGCCACCGTGCTGATCGTCGACATCCGCAACTTCACCCGCACCGCCCACGGCCAGCCCGCCGACGCCGTCCTCGCCCGCCTGAACCTGGCGCTGGAGCGCTTCAGTCGGCAGGTTCACCGCAAGCGGGGGATCGTGAACAAGTTCCTCGGCGACGGGATGCTGGCGCTGTTCGGCGCCCCGATGGACGACCCCCACCACGTCCGCCACGCCTACGAGGCCGCCCGCGCGATCCTGGTCGAGGCAGACCGCCTCCGGCTGTCCAACGAGTACCCGGACCTCCAGGTCGGCATCGGGTTGGCTTCCGGCGAGATCCTCGTCGGGGACGTCGGCGGCGCGATGCAGCGCGAGTACAGCGCCATCGGCGAGGTGGTGAACCTGGCCGCCCGCCTGGAACAGTGCACCAAGGATCTGGGCGTCCCCCTGCTGATGGATGCCCGCGTCGCCCGCCCGCTGGACGGGCTGGTGCCCCTGCGGCGCCTGGAGCCCATCCGCGTCCGCGGCGTGCCCGGCGAGGTGGCGGTGTGGACCCTGGACGAGGAAGACATCGCGCAGTTCCGCGACGAGCCCACGGGCGGGGCCTGGAGCGGGGCCTGGCAGTCGATGGCCTGGGCCACCACACCCGTCCCCACGCAGGAAAGCGAGGCGGACGAGGACCCGAACACGTCGCTGCCGCCCATCCGCACCGGCCGCCGCGCGCCCTGAGCGGCGCCACAACAGCACCCGGACCGTCGCCTCGCTCCGGGGCTCACAATCCAACGACCGGAGGCGTGGGAACCACGCGCGCCGGTGTTGGTGCTGGACGTCGTCCCTCCGCTGTCCACGGAGGGAACGATCAGCCGAACTCGGCCTTGATGTAGGCCGTGACGTCGGCGATGCCCTGATCGTCGATCAGGGTGCCAAAGCCCGACATCGCGCCCGAGCCCGTGTAGATCGTCTCGACGATCTCCTCGTCGGACAGGTTGGGGAGCTCGGCGGTGAGGTCGCTGCCCACGCCGCCGGTGCCGTCGGTGCTGTGGCACGCCACGCAGTTCTGCGCGTACACGGTCTCGCCGGCCGTGGCGTCGCCGTTCAGCGCGAGGATGACGTCCACCGGATCGTCGGACCCGCCGCCCGAACCATCGGTGTCGGTATCGGTGGAGCCGTCCGAGCCGCCATCACAGGCGACGATCGAAAGGGCGACGAACGGGAACAACAGCAGGCTCTTGCGCATGATCGGGTCCTCCGGACGCCGGGGAGCCTAGCAGACGAACCCGCCGGATCAACCCCTGTCTGGCGATCCCGTCCAAGCCGCCACCAAGCGCGCCGCCGCCACGGTGGGCGGAAGAGACCCGTCGAGCACGGACGGCTCGATCGCGGCCCGGGCCGCTTCCACCGATGGATCGCCGCGAAATCGGTTGCGCAGTGCCTCGTCGACCGCGGCCCACACGCTGCGGAGCGCCTGCGTTCCACGGCGTGCCCGACGGGCTGCATCGCCGGTTGCAACGCGGTGTTGCACCACCGCCTCCCACACGTCCTCGAGTCCGTCCCCGGTGAGCGAAGAGCAGGTGAGCACCGGCGGGGGGCCACCGGGCCGTCCCCCGTGCAGCAGCGACAGGGCCCCGGCCAGCTCCCGCCGCGCCGCCGCCGCACGGGACGCACCGTCTCCGTCGGCCTTGTGGACCGCCAGCACGTCCGCCACCTCCAGGATCCCTCGCTTGATGCCCTGCAGGTCGTCCCCTGCCCCCGCGAGCACGAGCAGCAGCACCGTGTCCACGAGGTCGGAGACGGCGACCTCGCTCTGGCCGACCCCGACGGTCTCCACGAACACGACGTCGTACCCGGCGGCCTCCACCAGCCGGATCGCCTCACCCGTGCGGCGGGCCGCCCCACCAAGGTGGCCTCGGGTGGGCGACGGGCGCACGAACGCCTCGGGATGGGAGGACAGGCGCGTCATCCGCGTCTTGTCCCCGAGGATGCTTCCGCCCGTCGTGTGGCTGGTGGGATCGATCGCAAGCACCGCCACCCGCTGGCCCGCCTCGATGCGCCGCAGGCCCATCGCCTCCAAGAAGGTGCTCTTGCCCGCCCCCGGCACCCCGCTGACGCCCACCCGCCAGGACGTTCCCGGGTCGGGTCCCAACGCAGAGAGCACCGCCCCGGCCAGGGTCCGGTCCGCGTCCCGCGTGCTCTCCACCAGGGTCAGCGCCTGGGCCAGGATCGCCCGGCTCCCCCCACGGACCCCTTCGACGTATGCCTCGACCGACAGGCGAGGTCGGCTCACCGGGGCACGTCCAGCGCGTCGAGGACCGCATGCGCCGCCTGGGCGATCGGCGTGCCAGGCGTGACGATGGCCGTCGCCCCCGCGGCGCGAAGGCGATCGTGGTCCTGGGGCGGGATGACGCCGCCGACCACCACCAGGATGTCAGGGCGCCCCTGGGCATCGAGGGCACCCCGCAGCGCCGGCACGAGGGTGAGGTGCCCGGCTGCGAGGCTGGACACGCCGACCACATGGACGTCGTTCTCGACCGCTTGCCGGGCGACCTCGTCGGGCGTCTGGAACAACGGGCCGACGTCCACGTCGAACCCGAGGTCCGCGAACGCGCTCGCGACGACCTTCTGCCCTCGATCGTGGCCGTCCTGACCCATCTTCGCGACCAGGATGCGCGGGCGACGCCCATCCTCCCGCTCGAACGTCTCGATCCGGGCCTCCAACGCGGCCATGCCCTCGCTGTCCATGCCCACCTCCGCCCGGTACACGCCGCGAACGGCGACCGGGACCGCCTCGTGGCGACCCCACACGCGCTCGGTGGCCTCGGTGATCTCGCCGACCGTGGCCCCGGCCCGCGCCGCCTCGATCGCCAGCGCCAACAGGTTGCCCTCCCCCGTCTCCGCCGACCGGGTGAGCGCCGCACAGGTGCGGGCGACCGCGTCCCCGTCCCGCGAGGCCTTGAGCGAGGCGAGCCGCTCCAGCTGGCGACGGCGGACGTCGGCGTTGTCGACCGCGAGGATCGGGATGTCGTCCGGGGCGTCGGGGAGCATCCGGTTCACCCCGATGATCGCCTGCTGGCCCTGGTCGATCCGCGCCTGGGTGCGCGCCGCGGCCTCCTCGATGCGCTGCTTGGGGAGGCCGGACGCGATCGCCTTGGCCATCCCACCGAGCGCCTCGATCTCGCGAAGGTGCTCCCACGCGGCCTGCATCAGGTCCGCCGTGAGCCGCTCCACGTGCCAGCTCCCCGCCCAGGGATCGACCGCGCGGCAGGCCCCGGCTTCCTCTTGCAGCCACAGCTGGGTGTTGCGGGCGATGCGTGCCGAGAAGTCCGTGGGGAGCGCCAGGGCCTCGTCCAGCGAGTTCGTGTGCAGGGACTGGGTGTGGCCATGGGCGGCCGCCATCGCCTCAATCGCCGTGCGGACCACGTTGTTCGCCACGTCCTGGGCGGTGAGCGACCATCCCGAGGTCTGGCAGTGGGTGCGCAGGGCCATCGACTTGGTCTTGGCCGGCCCAAACGGCGCGATCAGCCGCGCCCAGAGCAGCCGGGCGGCCCGCAGCTTGGCGACCTCGGTGAAGTAGTCCATCCCGATGCAGAAGAAGAAGCTGATCCGGGGCGCAAAGGCATCCAGATCCAGGCCCGCCGCCAGGCCCGCACGGATGTACTCGAGCCCGTCCGCGAGCGTGTACGCCAGCTCCAGATCGGGCGTCGCCCCCGCCTCTTGCAGGTGGTAGCCGCTGACGCTGATCGAGTTGAACCGCGGCATCTTCTCGGCCGTGTACGCGAAGATGTCCGCGATGATCCGCATCGAGGGGTCGGGCGGGAAGATGTAGGTGTTGCGTACCATGAACTCCTTGAGGATGTCGTTCTGGATGGTCCCCGTGAGCTGCTCCGGCGCGACCCCCTGCTCCTCGGCCGCCACCACGTACAGCGCCAGGATGGGCAGGACGGCACCGTTCATGGTCATCGACACGCTCATGCGGTCGAGCGGGATCCCGTCGAACAACACCCGCATGTCGGCGATGGAGTCCACCGCGACCCCGGCCATCCCCACATCGCCGGCGACCCGGGGGTGGTCCGAGTCGTAGCCGCGGTGGGTGGCCAGATCGAAGGCGATGCTCAGGCCCTTCTGACCGGCGGCCAGGTTGCGCCGGTAGAAGGCGTTGCTCTCCTCGGCCGTGGAGAAGCCCGCGTACTGGCGGACCGTCCACGGGCGGGTCGCGTACATCGTGGCGTACGGCCCACCGAGGAACGGCGGGATGCCGGACCGGTACCCGAGGTGATCCAGGCCCTCGACGTCCTCGGGACCGCGCCACGCAGCCCGCTCCAGGCCCTCGGCGGTGGCCCCCGGCGGGGGCTTGGGCGGCTGCACCCCCCACGGCACCTCGACGTCGTCGTAGGCGGGCAGGCTGGGGCCGGTCGTGGGCTTGGACATCCGTCGCTCCCGGAGGCGGGGGGCGTATCGTGGAGGCGTGCGCGGGTCAGGCGCGGGTCAGGGGGCCGGCACGTGGCCTCGCCGATCCGGTCACGCCAGCGGCGCCACCCCCATCTGATCCAGCGCCCGCGACAACCCCTCCACTGCGTCTGCGCCCAACACCAAGACGTCGGACAGGCCGGCAGCCCGCCACGCCGCCTCGTGCTCTCCCGGCGCGCCCGCGACCGCCCGGTACGGCAGGTGCGACCATGCCGCGAGGAGCCCAGGCACCACCGCCGGGTAGTCCTCGTCGTGGCCACACACACAGGCGCCGAGCACGCCCGAAGACCCGGCCCAGTCGTGGTCGGCGTCCTCCGAAGACACCTCGACGGTCTCGATCCCCGCGGCCGCGTACCAGTCCGCCGCAAAGCCAGCCCGGCCCCGATGGCGCCCGACCGATCCCACGGTCACCAGGGCGACCCGAACGGGCGACCCGTGGGCGACGACCCGATCCCGAATCGCCTCGAACGGCGCCGCGTTGCGCACGATCGAGGAGGAGGACGAGGGCAGGCGCTCCGCCCCCGGACGGCCATACCGGCTGACCCCGACGATCGCGTCTCGGCGCGTGGCGACACGCGCAGTGCGTGCAGCCTGGGCCGACGCGATGGCGTCCGACAGCCCACCGGCCTCGGTCCACGCCGACAGCCCCCCCGCAGCGACGATCTCGGACGCGGCCGCCCACACGGCCCGCGCGATCCGATCGGTCAGCGCCTCCAGGTGCCGGCTCCCCCCCCCGGGATCCGCGACCGCCGCCAGGTGGCTCTCGCCCGACAGCACCGCATGGGTGGTGAGCGCGAGCCGGCGCGCGGCGTCCGACCCACCCGCGAGGTGGTCCCGTGCCAGCACGGTGACCGCGTCCGCGCCGCCCCACACCGCCCCGGCCAGCGACCCCGTCCCCCGCAGCGCGTTGGTCCACGGCTCCACCCGGGTCTGCTCGCCAGGATGCGCGGTCGCGTGGAGGAAGGGACGGCCTTCGAGCGCGACCCCGTGCACCACCGCGAGCCGGGCGATCCCCGACCGCATCGCCCGAAACGCCGCGGCACCCGCGAACGGATCCTGCGGGGCCGCCATCCGAACCAGCACGCGCGCCCAGGGCACGGTCACGCCAGCACGCCACACGCCATCCAGGCCTGCGAGCACCATCGCCATCGCCGTGACCGGATCCGCGCCCGACGTCTCCGCCGCCAGCGCCGACAGCCCCAGCCCGTGGATCCAGGGGTGGTCGGACAGCGCATCGAGGTGGTCTGCCAGCGCGGAGACGTGCTCCCCATGCCAAGGCGTGCCCGCCACCGCGTCGCGCACCGGGTCGAGCACGAGCGCACCGGTCGCGTCCGCGCCGGCGGGCGCGGCCCACGCCAAGAAGGCCTCCCGCCACGCCACCCCGTCCGCCACGTCCAGGTCCACCGGCGTGACCATCGGGTCCACCGGCGCCAAGGCCTCCGCCAACCGATCCGGCGTCAGGTCCGCGCCCTCCGGTCCGACCCCCAGCGCCACGGATCGCGCGCCGAGGGCGAGCGCATGCCGCGCATCCGCGGCGACCTGGACGGCGTCCCCCCGATCCACCCGCGCCCGCACGTCCCAGCCGGTCTGGGTTCGATCGCTGCCCACGCGGGTGAACGGCGCGGCGTCCACCGGTCCTGGATCGGGCACACCGTCCGAGACCACGGGCATCCGGATCCCACCCGGCAGCCACGCCGCGAGCCGATCCAGCGACCGACCCTTGAGGACGGCCTGCGCTGCCGCCTCCCACGCGGCGTCGGTGGGCGGGTCAAACCACGCGGACAACGACGGCGTGGGGCGATCCAGGAAGGGTGGGCGGGCGTCGTCAGCCACGGGCACCTCGGGCTCTCCGGCCGCGGTAACGCGCCACCGTCCCCGTGCCCGAGGGACATGCTACGACCTCAGCCGGGTGGAGGCCTGATGGGACCGATGTGGATGGGCGGTGCCGTGTTGGCGTTCCTGTGGGGCGCCGTCGCCTCGGAACCCGATGCGCCCTCCCTGCGCGTGTGCAGCACGGACCGGCTGGAGACCGGCATTCCGTTCACCCGGCGACCCGACCCCGAGGTTCCCCCTGGAGCCCAGGACGGCACCACCTGCCGGATGACGTGGACCGTCGACGACGACGGGGTGCCCTCGGTCTCCACCGACGCCGCCTGCCCCCCCGCCGCCGCCGAGGCGTGGCGCGCGTCCCTGGGCGCGTGGCGGTACCGCACGCCCCGCGTGGGAGACTGGCGGGACGGGGCAGTCACCCTCCGGGTCCAGTCCGACCCATGCCCGATGGTCACGTTTCGCAGCCTGGGCGGCGGGCGCCCCCGCGGTGTCCCCGACGTGGTGGGCGACACCCACTGCCGCATCCGCCTGACAATCGAGGCCGACGAGGGCCCCGGGCGGGTCACCGAGCTCGAGCCCGTCGGCCCCTGTCCCTCCGCCTTCCTGGAGGACGCCCGCGCCCTGTCCTCGTGGACCTTCCACGTCGCAGGAACCGACCAGCCCTACACGATGACCCACGCCCTGCGCTGGGTGGACGGCACGCCGCACTGGGGACCCTTGCCTGCCCCCATCGCGATCCTCTCCAGCGAGGACGGCGATCCGGTGGAGCTGCGCACCATCCCGGTCCTGCCGTGGGTCGGCCGCCGCCCCAAGGGCAGCCCGTCCACCTGCGACGTGTCCGTGCGGATCGACCCCGGGGGCCACCCGACCGCCGTGTCCGCGCCCTCCTGCCCCGCCCGCCTCCAAGACACCCTCGCCCACAACGCGATGCGCTGGCGCTTCTCGGCCCCCGCCTCCGGCGCCTCCGAGGTGGTCCTGGTGCCCCTGCGCCTCGGCGACGAGGTCGAGGTGATCGAGCGGGCGCCTGGCAGGTCGGGCGATCCGATCCAGATCGTCCACCGTGTCGCCCCCAAGCTGCCCCCGCAGGCCAGCGCATGGCGCGGCGAGACGATCACCTGCACGGTCTCGGTCACCCTCTCGGAGCGCGGCCATCCTCGGCTGATCGCGGTCGAGGGCTGTCCCCCGCTGTTCGCGGACGCGGTCGACAAGGCCGTCCGGCGCTGGCGGTGGTCGGGACCAGACCTCGACGGGCGCACGCTGCGCCTGCCCCTCTCCCTCCATCCCTGATCCCCGTCTCCGCGGGTCTCTGCCCCTCGGTCGGACCCGACCGACGACACACCGTGACCGGCCAACCAACCGCGGGGTGGTGACACCGATCCAAGGAGGCTCCCTGACCGCACGCCCCGACGATCCCCCACCCCGCCTCGT
>JAUHWK010000149.1 GCA_030424555.1 bacterium
CAATGCCGAGAAAGCGCGAACGGCCCGCGCGGCGTCGCCCACCGGCTTGGCGACGGCCTCGGGGCATCCGTAGAACGTGGCCCCGGCGCTCACCTCGTCGAGGGTGCACAGGACCGCCCAGGCGTGGTCCGGGTCGTCGACCGCGTCGGCATGGAGGACCGCCTCGCTGGCCGCGTCGGCCGCGGATCCCCAGTCCACGGCGGCGCCGTGGAGTTTGCCGATTGCGGCGTCGAGCCGATCGTCGGACGGGTCGTGTCGCACGAGCAGCCCTGCGAGGATCGCGATCTCCTCCGGCTCAATCGGATCCTCCTGGAGGACCTCGTCGAGTTGGCTGCGCAGCGTGTCGCGTGATGCGTCAGGCATCGGGATCTCCTTGGCCCCGCGTCGCGGAGCCCCTCGACATGCAAGACGCCTGGCGTTGCGAGATCCGGACAGCCCGCCGGCGGGCGCGCTTCTGGGCAGCGCTCACCCGTGCGCGGTCGGGCACGCGGCTGCCGGGTGGGCCGATGCGGTAGGACGTGACGAGGTGATTCCCCGCAACCACCACGTACAGCCCCTGATCGCCGATGTACGCGTGTCGCCCCTCGGCCTGCTCAATCACCCGGGCCGCGCGGAGGGCCTCGGTGCAGGCGCTTTCGGACGCGGCCAGCCACAGGTCATGGTTCCGGTCGCAGACCGGGTGGGCTTCCACCGTGTCGCAGGTCGCCTGCAGAGGATCCTCCGCGTGGACGACGCCGGTCGCCCGGAGTTCGTTCCAGTCGCGATTCCAAACCTGCAGGCCGGAGAACACCTCCCACCAGCGCTCCGCCTGATTGAACACGTGCTTGACGACCTTGCGACGGCGGGTGCAGGCGTCGGGGTACGGGATGAGCTTCATGCATCGCCTCCGCCGCTGACTGCCTGGACCCGTCGGGCGAGGTCCGCTGCCGCCCGGTCCAGGGTCTTGCGGATGGTCTCCGTGTTCGTGGATTCCGCGTCGAGCACCCGGACCATCGGCCAGGTCACCTCGACGCCGCCCAACCGACGGGACGTGAACGCAGGTGGATCATTGGTCGGCGCAAGCGCCACCTCGATTCGGTGGAGCAGGTCGGTCAATGCGTCGTCGCCCTCGTTCGATTCGGCCGCCAGCTCCTCGGCCCAGGGCGTCGGGTCGATGCCGAGCACCAGGGCGATGAGGACCCGGCGGCGTACCGCGAGGTCAGGCAGGTAATCGAGGACCTGATCGCGGCGATGCCGGAGGTGGTCGAGGACCACGGCTTCATCCTCAGGGCTGGGCACGCGCTCGGCAGGAGGGCGGGCCGTCTCGATCGGTTCTGGCAGCCGATGGCTGGCCTGGTCCTGGTCGACCTGGCGCCGGCGCGCGGCCTTGAGGGCGTCGCGGGACAGGCCCTCGTTGAACAGGCGCTCCTTGCGTGACCGGGTGGTCTCCCTCCGATAGCCGGAGATGACACGGCTTCGGAGCACCGTGGCGCGCCAAGCCCTGGGGTTCCCTGCGCCATCCGGCGCGTGGACCGGCAGCCGTCCCGTCTTCTCGGACGGCGTGCAGGCATGCCACATGGCGTCCTGCAGGGCGGCGTCTGCCCGGTCGTCCGGGGCCCGCATGAGCCGACGGATCGCGCGTTGCCACTCGGCGTACAGGAGCGTGAAGGCCTCTTCGCGCGCGGTGTCGCTTTCCGTGGCTTGCCATTCGTCCAGGAGGGCCTGGATCCTGTCCTGTGGCGCACCCACGTCCGTCATCGACACCCCGCCCTCGCAGGCATCACGATCCGGCGGAGGTGTCAAGACGTCGGGGTGGTGGGAAGGGCGAGCTTGGGCGGGCTCCGGGGCTGGCCCTCACTCCTCGGGGTCCGCCGGTGATTCGGCGAGGGCGCGCCAGTGCCGCTCCATGCAGCGGCGGATCTCGCTCACGCCGTAGCCGTGATCCACGCGGACCCACCGGGACAGGTCTCCCCGGATGGGCCGCAGGACCTTGTCATCGACGATGTGCTTGCCGAATCGAATGAACAGGAACACGTCGACCGAGCCGCTCTCTGCCCGCTGCTGGAGGCGGTCCAGGTAGGTCTTGTCGTGCTCCGCCCATTCCACATGGGCGAACTCGAACGCTTGGCGGATCTGGTCGCGGCTTCGGGGCCGCGGATCGCCGCCGACGATCACGGCCGTCCGGCCACGCGTGAGGTGCCAGAGAGGCCAGTCCTCGGGGGGCCAGTCGGATGGTCGGCTCATCGGCATCTGCGCCTTCTCGAACGCCCGGAGGGCACGACGCACCCGCTTGAGGCGTCCCTCTCCCTTGAGGTCGGCCCGACGGCCCGCAAGGAGCTTGAGCAGGCGCTTGTCGTCGTGGGGAACCTTCTGGTCCAGGGCCCGAATCACCAGCGCTCGGAGCGTCGGCGCATCGCAGCGTGACAGGTCCGCCGAGTAGAGGGGCTGGAGTGCCTCCTCGGGGGTGAGGAGCACGGTCCCTGCGGAGTTCCGGGAGTGCCCGAGCATCGCGTCCGCGTCCTCGTCCCAGCTGCTCCCTTGGGGTCGGTCGCTCCGCCGCAGACCGGGGACGAAGCCGGCGTTGCATTCGCCGACGACCTTGTGGGTGCCCCGGATGAGCTGGTCGACCCGGTTGGATGGGGACCGGTCCTGGAGGGCCCGCAGGCGCCACACGAGCACGGAGAGCGGACGGTTCAGTTCGGTACCCAACGGCTGCAGCACGGACCACGCGTCCAGCCAGTCGCTGACTCGCTTCATCGTGGCGGTCTCGAACGGACGATCCGTGAGGTCCGACAGCAGGTCCAGGTGCTCTCGTCCGCGGTCGACGGCCTGCTGGCGGCGTGCGGCGGCGCGGCCGCCGATGCCGACAGCCACCAGCGCTCGGAGCTGCTCGGGAGTGGCAGCTGGCGCCGGGGAACGGAGGGGCTCGGGCTCGGGCTCGGGCCCGGGCTCGGGCTCGGGCTCGGGGAGGGGGTGGTCCGTCGAACCCGACGTCGTGGTCTCCGGGGCCGTCTCGGTCGCCGCGGGGGCAAGTGCCTGCAAGGGTTCGGCATCGTCGGATTCCTGATGCGCGTGGTCCTCGTCGGCGGCCTCCTCCAGCACGAGGTCCCCGCCAGAGGCCAGCCACCGGCCGATGGCCGTGCCGAGGCCGGTCGCCAGGTGGCACTGGCGTTCACGGGCCGCGACAAGCGCCGTCCAGGTTTCCTCGTCGCCTCCCGGGCGCTGCGCGAGGGCGTCGTGGTGGGATCGGATCTCATCGTCCGTGGCCAACCAGCGCTCGGTCAACGCGGAGATGTGGTCGTGCAGGTCGTCAAAGCATGGTGTCGGCATCGGGGGTCCTCCACCCCGGAGGACGCGCCGTGGTGGAGGAAGCGGACAGGGACGGCGGGGTGCCGGGTCAGGGCACCACCAGTCGCCGAAACGTGAAGTTGACCCGTGGCTTCGACACCCGAGCACGGCGTGGGACCGTGTGCAGCCAGGCGTGCTGGGTGTTCCCTGCCATGACGAGCAGGTCGCCGTGTCCGAGGTGGAGGGTCACCGGGGCGACGTCGTCGCGGGTGCGGTGCTTGAGGCGGAAGTCGCGGCCCGCACCGAGGCTCAGGCTGGCGATGACGGGCTGATGTCCGAGCTCGGGTTCGTCGTCGGCGTGCCAACCCACGGTGTCCTGCCCGTTCCGGTACAGGTTGCCGAGCATGCTGTTGAATCGAACGCCGGCGGTCGCTTCGATGCCCTGCCGCGTGGCCTCGAGCCAAGACGGCCATTCGACGGGGCGCATCTCGATGCCCGAGTAGCGATAGGTGCCGCCGGGGGGCCCGAACCACTGCGTGAGACGCGGCTGCATGTGTTCCTTGCCGAACACGCGGAGGGTGTCCTGACGCCAGTCGATGGTGTCCAGGGCGTGTCGAAGCAGGGCATCGGCGTCCGATCGCGACAAGAAGCCCACGAGGTGTCGGACGTCGGCGTCCGGGAGGGCGGGCTGGGCCTGGGAGGGCTGGTTGCCGCCGAACAGGGCGAGCTGGGCGTCGTGCATGTCAGGCCTCCAGGAAGCGCCAGCCGCGGACCGGGTCGGCCGCGAGCACGACGGCGGTGCAGCGTTCGGGGTTCGAGGCCCAGGTCCGGTAGCCGGAGATCGATGGGGGGTACAGGTCCCGGAAGGAGGCGGTGGCCCGCTGGAACCGGAACGTGCGAGGCGAGATCCTGGAGAGCCCGAGGTGCTGCAGAAGCGCGTGCCAGAGTCGGTGATCTCCCCCCGCGTAGTCGGCGATCACCAGGCGTCCGCCTTGGGCGTGGTGATGGGCGAGCAGCGCGCCGAGGCGCTCGAACGCGTGGCGCACCACCTGACCCCGGTCGTCGAGGACGTGGTTGACGACGAACGGCATGAGCACCGTGTCGTCGCGGCGAAGGGTGGACGCCTGCATCGGGCGGATGGCCGGGAGGGCTTGCAGCTGCGGGGGGGGCGGTCCGAAGGGCGCGTACACGCCGTTGAGGAAGTCGAGCCGCCCGCACAGCGCCCGCATTGCCGCGTGCCAAGCCTCGTGTCCACGGACGTGGCGCCAGTCCAGAGGATCGATGGCGAGGGTTCGCCGACCGCCACGGGGACGGTCGAAGCACCAACCCATGGCGTCCAGCATCGGTCCGGCCCCGATGCTCACCAGGCGCCCGCTGTCGTCCCAGTCGAGGTGTGCACGGATCGCCCGCCACAGGCCGAGGTGCTTGGCCGCGTACATGTGGGTGTAGCGCTTCTGGGCAGCGGCCGATCGGTAGTCCTGCACCCGCTGGGCGTGCCCCAGATCGTGGCCCAGCCACACCCGGGCTGCGGCGGGCGGCAGCCGCCCGGGACCCCACCGGTCGAGCGCCGTCCGGATGTGGTGGCGCACCTCGGCTGGGGACAGTCGGGGTGTGTTTGCGTTGACGATTCGCCGGCGAGGCGCGCGGAGCGCGGGCGATGGTGTCTGAAGTGCAGGCATGGGTCTTCCCGGGACGTGGGTCTCGGGAGGAAGGACGCGCCCGGCGCGACGAACCGGACGGCCCGGCGGGGATCGGGCGTTCGGACCCGCTGGCGTGGGACTACGGCAGGGACAGCAGTCCGCGGACGACCTGCAGGACGTCGCCTTCGAAGGCATCCGGGATCAGCTCGGACTCCGGCGTGGAGACGTGCACGACGTCGGTGCGGATCCGGTTCGCGCGGTCGGCGTGGGTGAACCAGTCGGGCATCGGGTCGAACACCGCCCCGAACGCGTCGCGGGCTGCCGGAACATGGGCGAGGGCCACACCGAGCGCGAACAGGCGGATTCCAAGGGTGTCGGTCGCACCCGACAGGTGATCGATCACCTGGTCCAGCCGCTTCACGGACAGGCCCTCGCGCGGGAGGTGGGCCGCCGTGGGGCCCAGGCGGTCCCGGTTCGCGCGACCGAGCGGGCGTTGGACACCCTGTGCTCGCTCGCGCAGTGCGGCCAGGTGGGGCCGGGCCCAGTGGCCGGCTTCTCCCAGGGCAGTCTCCAGGACCGTCACCCAGGGCTGCATCTCCGCGCGGGGGCCCTGCTCCGTCATCTGGGCCACGCGACGACCGTACAGGGCTGCCTCGACGGCCGCCTCGGTCGGGCGCCATCGCGCATGCTGCCGGCTGAGGCCGGCCAGCCGGGCGTCGCAGGCCGTTCGTGCCACGTCCTTGAGATCGGCCAGGTCGCGGTAGCCGTGTTCCCGGAGCAGATCATCGGGCAGCTGGAAGCGCTCGTGGGTCTCCATCAACGTGAGTTCGGCGGCCCCTTCGTCGCTGGCGCGGTCGACGAGATCCTCCCATCCCCCGGGGGACAGCCCCCGGCTCGTCTCGGGATCTGCGATGCAGCGGGGACGGAACACGACGTGGCCCGAGGGTGGGCGGAAGCCGAACCGGATCCACAGCGGGCCGCGCCGGTTGCGATCGTTCCGGTGCCGGATCCGTCGGATGGCCCCGGAAGGGAGGCGCGTCGGACGGCCGCCGACCGATTCGTACACGTCGAGCTCGGGGTGCAGCGTCAACAGGCCGATCTGCTTGCGCACGGCGTCGGGTGGCGGGTGGTTGGGGTCCTGACCGCCGCGCACATCAACGACACGCGCGTCCGGATCGGCCGGCCGCGTGTCGGACAGATCGCGCCGCGGGGCGTGGCCATCGAGCCAGATCGCGGGAAGGGCACGGCCGTGGGCCGGATCCCAGGCGATCCAGGCTTCGCGCACGTCGAGTTCGGGCGGCTCGGTGGTGGGCTCCGCATCGTCGGGGTCAGCGGCCTGCGGCGTCCAGCGCCCGTCCGCATCGACGACGGCATCTCCCTGCTGGCCAAGCATCGAGAGGGCGGACTCGATCAGCGACGCGTCGAGGTGCAGACCACGGGCGATGCGATCCACGGTGGAGAACCCGGCCTCGAGGAGTTCTGAGACAGCATCCATCAATGGGTCTGGTGCGTGGGTCCCGGTGTCGAGCTCGACCCACACAGGGACGTACAAGCCGTCGACGGCGGCCCAGCGGTACGCGGTGTGGTCCGTGTTCAGATCCATGGGGTGCCCTCCGGGCGGAACCAGTGCCCCCCATCGTGGGGGAGGTGGACGGTCATCAGAGCGTACAAGTGAGGGGCCCGGGTTCTGACGCGTGACGACATGAGCGTCTCCGGGTCCCCGAGCACCACCAACTGCCGCTGCGCCCTCGACAGGGCGACGTTGACGCGGTTCGTGGCCGCCATGAACCCCGGACGCTTGTCGGATCGCGTGGTGCAGAACAACACCACCGGGAACTCGCGACCCTGCATCGCGTCGATCGTGCCGACGACGGCGGCGCGGCGCAGGTGGGCGTGGCGGGACTCCTGGAGCGCGTCGTGGACGCGCTTGCGCTGGCGGCGGTACGGGACCAGGACGCCGATCTGCTGTCCGGGCTCGGAGCCGTCGAGCCCGGCGGCCACGTAGCCCTCGAGGATCTGGAGCAACGCCAGGACCTCGGCCGGGTTGTCCTCGGAACACGGCTTGCCGTGGGTGGACGTCGGGACGAACACCAGGGGCTTGTCGTGGAACCGACCCCAGGTCGGGGTGCGCTCGATGGCCGCGGGTCCGGAGAAGTGGGAGTGGAGCTGCAGCCCGTGGCGCCGATAGAACAACTGGTCGATGACCGTGCCGATGTCCCCGTGCATCCGGTACTGTGTGCTGAGTTGTTGGCGGGATCCGGGTGGGAGCTGCTCGAAGATCCGTTGGAACAGGGTCTCCTCGAAGCTGTGGGTGGAGAACTCCCCCTCCGCGGCGACCTTCTCGATCAGGGCGTCCTCGACCGTGGGCGGAAGCTGGAGGTGGTCCCCGATCAGGATCACCCGGCGGCCTTGGACGAGGGGAACCATCAACTCAGGCGGGGTCGCCCGTCCGGCCTCGTCGACGATCACCCAGTCGTAGGCGGCAGGTCCGGCCTGGCGCCGTCCGCTCATCGACGTCGTGCTGGCGACGGTGTTGCCGTGGCGCTCCACGATCACGGACCAGGTCCGGGTGTCCTCCTGGATCGCGTGGAGGAACCGCTGTGCGATCGCGTCGGGTTCGCCATCGATCGCGGCCACGAGGTCACGTGCCCGTCGACACAGGGTCGCCAGCAGCGCATCCAGCCGGGCTGCGGCCTCCGGCACCTCGGACGCCTCGTCGTGCGCCGCAGGCTTCGGGGGGGGCTGAGCCGGGTCGGGCGAGGACGGCAGCGCGCCTCGGAGGCCCTGCATCGCCGCCTCCACCCGCGCCGCTGCAGCGGGGCGCTTCGCCGCGCGCTCGACCGCTCGGGCCACGGCGTCCACGCGGATCTTCACGGGCGCCCGATCGGCGAGCGCGAGGGCGGGTTCGGCCGACAGCCACCAGCCTGCGACGTCGCTGGGGTCTTCGGGGATCGAGGGCAGCGCGGGACGGTCCTCGGCCTGTACGGGGCCGGGATCGGGCGGCGCGGCGAGGTCCCGGGCCACGCGCTCCAGCTCCTGCCCGATGCTGGTGGGGAGGTCGGGCAAGGCCAATGCATCCGCGACCGCGTTCGCGGGATGGGACCGGGCGCGGCGTCGCAGCGCCTCCACCCGCGTGAGGGCGTCTCGGGCGACCTCCCGCCGCTGGGCCACCGTGGACTGGGCCAGGGCCGCCTCGAGGCGCCGCACGACGCCTGCCCGCTGCCGCTCCATTGCCTCGGCCCGCTCGCGAAGCGCCTCGTCGTCGGAACGGCTGGACATGATGTGGTGGACCACGAGGCCGGCCTGTTCAGCGACCCGCTCGGCCACGTTGTGGACGGCCTCATTCTGGACGGAGGTGACGAGCACCCGCGGCGCCGTGTTGTCGGCGGAACCCCGGAGCGCGATCTGCCGGAGGGCCTCCGCGATCACGCTGGTCTTGCCGGTCCCGGGCGGCCCGAGGATGGCGACGAGGTCACGGCAGCCGAGGATCTTGCGGATGGCGTTGCGCTGGTCCTCGTTGAGTTGGGTCCGGGTCGAGGCCAGCCGGGGGAGATCTGCTTCTTCGGCGAGGTGGGGTTCGTCGAGAAGCCCCGCCAGGGTGGGAAGCGCGGACGTCCCGGCGAACAACCGGTCCAGTGCGGCCCGTTCCCGATCCGCC
>JAUHWK010000674.1 GCA_030424555.1 bacterium
CCTCGACGCCCGGCCCGTGCTCGGGTCCATGTTCGCCCTGATCGCGTCCGAGCTCGGCGACAAGACCCAGCTCGCCGTCGGGGGGCTGTCCGCCAGCGGCGATCCCCTCGCCGTGTGGACAGGCGCCACCCTCGCCCTGATCGGCACCAGCGCCCTGGGCATCCTGGCCGGCCAAGCCCTCACCGACGTCGTGCCCGCCCGTGTCCTGCGGATCGCTTCTGCGGGCTTCTTCGCCCTCACGGGTATCTGGATGCTGGCCCGTCCATGGTGGTGACCGCCCGGCGCACGCGCGGCGGGGATCCCGAAGCGGTCCGCGCCGCCCGTGCCGGGGCCTCGGAGCGCGCCGGGGTGCGCTCCCTCATGCTCACCCTGGCGCCGGCCCTCCTCACGCTGCCCGACGCCACGTCGTCCCCGTACCAGGACGCCGTGGCCCCGCTGGCCGCCGCCGCGGCGATCGTGGCCGCGTGGCGTTTGTCGGCCACGCCCCGCTGGGCCCGACGCCTCGCGACCGCCGCCGTGGTGGCCCCCCTCACCGTCTGGCTGACCGGCCCCACCGTGTCGCCCACGCCCGCCCTCGTGTTGATCGTGGTCTCCATGGTCTTGGTGGCCCGCATCCTGCCCTCGCAGGCGCTCACCCGGTGGGACGACGTCGAGGACCCCATCCGCACGATCCGTCCCGCGGCCTGGCTCGCCCTCGCCCTCGGGGTCGCCGCCTGGTTCCGCCCCTGGAAGGGCGATCTCCTGGGGGTCACCGGGCTCGTGGTCGCCGCGGCCATGCCGGCCATCCTCGCGCTGTACCAACGCACGGAGGTGCGCTCCGGCCACCGGGTCGCGTGGACTTGCACCGTCCTGGGGCTGTTCGCCGGGGTGCTCCACCTCGCCACCTTCAGCGACGTCCCCATCCGCCTGCTCCCGTTCCTGCCTGCCGCGATGCTCGTCGCCAGCGCGCAGCACCAGGACCGGGACGAGGGAGAGGCCCTGCTCGCCGCGTTCCTCGGCCATCCCCCGCGGATGCTCGTGGTCTCGTTCGCGGGCTTGTGTGCGGTCGGCACCCTGCTGCTGGCCCTTCCCGGCGCGGACGCAGACGGCGAGGGCCACCGGCTCATCGACGTGCTGTTCACCGCGGTGAGCGCATCGTGCGTGACCGGACTCAGCGTGCTCGACATCTCGACCGACCTGTCGTGGTTCGGCCAGGCGGTCGTCCTGCTGCTGATCCAGGCCGGTGGACTCGGCATCATGACGTTCGCCGCCGCGGCCTTCGTGCTGTTCGGGCGGCGGCTCGGCGTGCGGGAGGAGGGCACGGCGGTGGGCTTGCTCGGCGCCACCGATCGGGGGGACGTGCAGTCGGCGCTGCGCCGCGTGCTCATCGTCACGGCGATCACCGAGACCCTGGGTGCGCTGGCCCTCACCGGGCTGTTCCGGATGCACGGCGACGGGTGGGCCACGGCCCTGTGGCGCGGCACGTTCACCGCCATCTCGGCATTCTGCAATGCGGGGTTCGCGCTGCAGTCCGACTCCTTGATCGCCTACCAGACCTCCCCCCTCGTGCTCGCCACCATCGGCGCCCTGATCGTGCTCGGGGGCCTGGGGCCCGCGGTGGTGGTGGCCCTGCCCGCGTTCTTGCGAAACCGCCGCACCAGCCTGCACACCCGCCTGGTCGT
>JAUHWK010000150.1 GCA_030424555.1 bacterium
CACGCCTCAAAGAACTTCAGCAGTTCCAGCCGCGCGCCATCCTCGCGCCATTCACGATCCGCTTTCATGATCTCGAGAAGCAAGTCCGCCGCGGCGGCCCGATCGCCGGTCGCCGCACGGATCTGCGCGAGGTCGAAACGGGCATCGTGATCGTCCGGCTTTTCGGCCAGCCGGCGCTCCAGCTCCGCCTCCAGGCCGTCGAGGAACACCACCCCCTGATGGTCGTCGGGGTGCAGGGGCAGATCGAGGCGCGGGCTGCGCGCGGTGGCACGGGTGACGATGGGGGGCAGCCGGGAGAAGCGCGTCGGGAAGTAGGTGCGGGCCGCCGCCACCGACCCCGCACGACAAGCCTGCGGAAGCGACGCCATCCAGGCCGCCAGCTCCGGATCCAGGCACGCGTCGACCGTGTCCTGCACCGCCTCGTGGTCCCAGGTGTCGGGACCCGGGGCCTCGTCGGACGCCCCATCCCCCCACGGCGTCGGCGCGTTGTCGCCCGTGCGCCACAGGCTGACCTCCCCCGGCGCGGCCCACGGATCGACCGCCTCGCCGTCCAGCAGGACCGTGAGGTGCAGGTGGGGGGCGAGCCACGGGAAGAACAGGATGCCATCGACCCCGGCCATGCCCGAGCGCGCGATCACCTGCCCCCGTGACACCCGATCGCCCACCGCCACCTCGGCCCGCGCACAGTGGGCGTACACGGAGACCAACCCGCCGCCGTGGTCGACGACCACCTTGAGCCCTCCACGCTGCATGAAGCGCCGGACCTCGCTGACCACCCCTGGGGCCACCGTACACAGCCGGGTCCCCGGCGCGACCGCGAAGTCCGTGCCCTCGTGGCTGTCGTAGGTGAGCGTGCCACCTCGGAAGTCGCAGACCTGGCGACGGGTGACATGGTACGGCCCGTCGTGGGGTGGCGGCGTGCGGTTGGGGAGGTTGGTGACCGGCACCCGATGGTCGGCGCGCGCCATCCCTGCCCACAGCGGCAGGCTCAGCCGAGGCACCAGCAGCGCCAGCGACGACGTGTCCGCCACGCCGGGTTCCGACCAGGCATCCCCTCCAAGCGCGGCCACGCACTGACGCAATCCGGGCAGCAGCGGCCGGAGCCCAAGCGCCTCGATCACCGACACCCGCGCGCGATCCGCCCGGATCCATCCGACCGCCATGCCGCCTCCCGTCGCCGTCGACCGTCTCCTGGGCGCTAACACCCCCTCGCCCCGCCAAGCCGCGCCCGGGGCACACGGTTAGACGGCGCCGATGTCTGCTGACCCCACCTCCGCCACCGAACCGCCTGCGGTCCCGGCCCTCGTCTCCGAAGAAGAGGCGTTGCTGGCCGATGTCCGCGCGCGACTGCAGTCCACCCCCTACGACGTTCCGCCGTCGGAGAAGGACCTCGTCGAGGAGCTGTTGCGCCTGCGCGACGAGATCCGCGGCGCCAAGGAGGAGGACAAGGGCGCGATCATGGCGCAGTACGACCAGCAGTACAACGTCATGCAGCAGCTGCGATCGTCCCGCGACAAGGCGGTGGTCGACCCCGACAGCCCCTACTTCGCCCACATGCGGCTGGAAGAGGATGGGGCGTCCCGCGACGTCTACCTGGGCAAGGCCACCCGCCTGGACGACGGCTTACGCATCGTCGACTGGCGCCACGCCCCCGTCAGCCGGTTGTTCTACGTGTACCAACAGGGCGATCTGTACGAGGAGCGCCTCGGGGACCGCGTGCGGGAAGGCGAGGTCCTCGCGCGGCGGACCCTCACGATCGAGCGCGGCACCCTGGAGCGGGTGGACGCGCCCGAAGGCACGTTCTCCCGCGCCGACGACGGCACCTGGCACGCCCGCGCAGCCGGCGTGCCCCGTCTGCTCGGAGGGGCCGGCGCCGCCCAGCCCACCCTGCACGACGCCACCGCCAGCGCCCCTGGGCGCCGCCTCGGCACCGATGGCCGCGGCCGCGCACACCGCGTCGACAAGCGCCTGCCCGACATCGCCGGCCTGATCGACCCCGAGCAGTTCGAGCTGATCACCCGCTCCCCCAAGGGCTTCGTGGTGATCCGCGGCACCGCAGGCTCGGGCAAGACCACGGTCGCCCTGCACCGCATCGCCTGGCTCGCCTACCAGGATCCCACGTTCGACAGCGAGGACACCCGCTTCCTCGTGTTCAGCCGCGCCCTGCGCGACTACGTCAGCCACGTCCTGCCTGCGCTCGGGGTTCGCCGCGCCAAGGTCCAGACCTTCCCCGAGTGGTCCGCCGACCTGCGCCAACGGCACTTCCCCCGGCTGCCCCGCACCCTCGCCGGGGACACGCCCGAGGCCGTCGTCCGCCTCAAGACCCACCCCGCGACCATGGTGGCCCTCGAGCGTCACGTCGCCACCCACGACGGCCCGGCCACCGCGGATCAGGCCCTCGACGACTGGATCAGCGTGCTCACACGCGAGCAAGCCCTGCGCCCCGTCCTCGACGAGCTCGCCCCGGGCGCGTTCACCGACGCCCAGCTCCGCAACGCCACCCTGTGGTGCCGCGATCGCTCCGAGGCCTTGATCGCCAAGCTGGAGGGCGAGGAGACCGACGACCCGGTCCGCCTGGATGCCGAGGACGACGCCCTGCTTCTGCGCGCCTACCAGCTCCGGGTCGGCCCGCTGCGCCACCGCAACCGCCCCATTCAGTACAAGCACGTCGCGATCGACGAGGTGCAGGACTTCAGCCCGATCGAGGTCCGCGTGCTGATGGACTGCCTCGACCGCCACCAGTGCCTCACCCTGTCGGGCGACACCCAGCAGCACGTGATGCAGGCCTCCGGCTTCACGTCGTGGAGCGGCTTCCTCGGCTGGCTGGGCGTCGAGGGCGCCACGGTCGACACCCTGCGGGTCGCCTACCGCTCGGCCGAGCCCATCGTGCGGTTCGCCCAGTCCGTGCTCGGGGAGCTCGCCGAGGACGACACGCCCCCGCTCACGGTCCGCAGTGGCCCACCCGTCGAGGTGTTCCGGTTCACGGACCACGGCCACTGTGTGGCCTTCCTCGCGGACGTCCTGGAGCGCCTCGGGCGCGACGAGCCGCTGGCCAGCGTGGCCGTCGTCAGCCCCGATGCCGGCCTCGCCTCCCTGTACATGCAGGGCCTGGAGCGCGCGCGCGTGCCGCGCCTGCACCGCGTCACCGACGAGGACTTTCGCTTCCTCCCCGGCATCGAGATCGTCGAGGCCCGTCAGGTCAAGGGACTGGAGTTCGACTACGTCGTCGTGGTCGAAGCCAGTGCCGGCGCCTACCCGGACACCCCCGGCGCCCGCCGCCTCCTCCACGTCGCCGCCACCCGCGCCATCCACCAGCTGTGGCTCACCAGCGTGGGGACCGTGAGCCCGCTGGTCCGCGAAGCGATCGGGGGCTGACCTGGTCGGGCCCGCGAGCGAAGCCCGAGTCCAGCGCGCCGCTGAGGCCCTGGTCGCGCGAGGCGATGCCCGGCCTGGCCTCACCGCCCGCGATCTCCGCGCCTTCGAGACGACCTGGAGCCAGCCGATGCCGCGCCTGGTCCAGGTGGCCTACCGGGTGCTGGATGGGGAGACCTGGCGGCAGGACGGCGACGACGTCTCGCGTGTCTGGCTCTGGCGCGCGCAGGACTGGCGGTGGACCGAGGTCGTCCACGATGGCCAGATCGTGCGTGGGTGGGAGTTCGCAGACCACCTGATCATGACCTGGTCCTACCTGCTGATCCCCCCTGGACCCGACGGAGACCCCTCGGTGAGGATCCACAGCGAGGATCTCGAGGTGCATGTCCGGCAAGGCAGGCTGGCGCGCCCCCAGTGGTCGTTCGTCGACTTCCTGGAGGGCATCGCCTTCTCCCCGATGACGCTGCTGTACGGGGCGTGAGCGGCGCGCCCCGCACGGGCAAGGCCCTGAGCTCAGTCGACGCAGAACGACGAGGGGTAGCAGGCCGCGCCCCCGCCCTCGAGCGCCAAGCAGCAGTCGGACACGCACGAGCTGTCCGACGAGCACGAGTCGGCACAGCGGCTGGTCTCGACCGTGCACACGCCCGAGCAACAGTCGACGTTGCCCGTGCAGAAGTCGTTCGACGACGCACACGACCCGAACCCATCGGTGCAGGTGCTGTCCTCGCAGATCAGCGCCCCCTCACAGTCCAGGGTCTCGTAGCAGATGCCTCCCTCCGACACCGACAGGTTCGGGATGGGGTCGAGCACGAAGCACCCCGCCACGAACGCCGTCCACACCACGATCCACCACGACGCCATGCGTCCCATACAACCCCCTCAATCGACCGCGCCCCCCACGGACGCCGTCGTCCAAGGCCTACACCGCCGCCGACCCGTCGTCCAGCGCCGCGAGCGGGCTGCCCCATGCGGCGTCAGCACTGAAGGCGACGCACGTCCCCGACGCCGTCCGAGGCAGACCTTCCGCCATCCTCCAGCCTCGCCAGGCGAGCTTCGATCGAGCGAAGCAACCTCAGAGACTCCTCTTCCTCGGGATCTTCCACCAGGGTCGCCATCGTCCCCGCAACCCATCCGAACGCTCCGACGCCGAACACCATGAGGACCGATGCAATGGCCCGTCCAGGTTCGCTCGTGGGCACCACGTCGCCGTAGCCGACCGTCGACAAGGTCGTGATGCTCCACCACAGCGCAGATCCAATGTCCGGCGCCGTCTCGGGCTCGGCCAGTCGGAGTCCAAACGCGCCAGCGGCCACGGCGCCGCCCAACACGGCCACCACCCGAAACACCTTGTCACCGCGTCCCTGGAAACGCCGAGATCGCCAGATGAGCCGTAGGACGTAGATGATCCGGACCAATCGGACCAACCGTAGCGACTGGAACCATAGACCGACAGGCAGAGCGGAGACCAGATCGGCGAGCCGTGTGGGATCGAGGAGGTACCCCCTGCGGTCCTCCGCGAGAACGAGCCCTCCCAGCCACTCGGCCAGGAACAGGGCACACACGACAGAGACCCC
Source organism: bacterium (assembly GCA_030424555.1). Taxonomy (GTDB): domain Bacteria; phylum Myxococcota_A; class UBA796; order UBA796; genus JAUHWK01. Next base: position 4,947 of record JAUHWK010000150.1, read on the forward strand.
AATTGCAAGCACACTTCCCAGTGCATCCGTGCCCGAGCCGAACACCTCGGCCACGATGAGGACGCAGAGCGGCAGCAAGACCGCGTCGTTCACCACCGAGAGCCGACGAAGCCAACGCTCCGCCGCCGACATCTTCTCGAGTTCTGCGTGCTGATCCGAGAAGGTCAGCGCTGGTTCGTTCGGTTGCATCGGGTCCCCCAGGAGGGGGGCATCCTACACTCGTCGACCCGGAGGTCCATCGCGCCGCTCGTCGATCGACCTCCACCTGCTCGCCACCGCCTGCGCCAAACAGGCCGCGCCCGTCGAAGACACGTCCGCCGACACCGTCAGTCTCACCTTCGGCCGGGAAGCCAGCGGGTCGGCAACGGTCGACACCATCGCCAGCGAGACGGCCTCCCAGGTCACATCGTCCGGCACGACGTCGGGGGTCGCCCACGCCTGGCGCCCGCGGACCGAGGCCTCGCCCGCGCAGCGCCTCCACAGCACGACCGCCGACCGCGTGTCTCAACCCCCTCCGAACTCGGCCCGCCACTCGCCTGCGGCGGCGACGTCCTCGGGCGTGAGCTGGACCGGCAGGTACTCATTGCCCAGGAACAACGCGGCCTGGTCGGTGAAGTGCGCGGGGTTGGACAAGCCGCTGGCCCCGGCGTCTTCGGGGAGGATGCCGGACTGTCCGCCGGGGATGACGTTGTACGCCTCGAAGCCCTGCTCACCGCCCAGCGCCACCACCAGCCGCCAGACGGCCCCGCTGGTGGCGTCGTACCGGTCGCCGCCGGAGCCGGAGTTGGCCGCGTCGACGCACAGGTTGTCGCCGTGACGGGGGAACCCGGGCAGCGCGGCGCGGGGGTCGGAGGCGGGCAGACCCTCCGCGAGCGGGAGCCGATCGGGCGTGATGTTGAACGGCGCGATGAGCTGGTCGAACAGCGCGTTGTCACCCACCCCAAAGAAGTCCCCGAGCAAGCTCGTCATCCGGATGTGGTGGCGCAGTCCCCACAGCCAGGCGTCCTGGTCGTCGGTGCCGAACCCGCCGTGTCCCGGCTCGGTCGGGGCGGCTTCCAGGCCCTCCAGCGCGTCGACGAGCGCCATGATCGCCACCTCGGTGCTGGTCTCCACCGTGTCGGGCGTGCCGATCCAGTCGAAGTAGATCGACTCGCCGGTCGCCGGGTTCCACGACGCCAGCTTGGACGCCCCGGGGTCGGTGTCGGACCGGTGGGTGAGCATGCGCGTGAGCAAGCGGGTCCGTCCCGTGTCCCCGGCCAGGAAGCCAAAGCCCGGCAGCCCCTCGTCGTTGACCGTGTACGAGAAGAACCCCTTCATCCAGGCGTTGAAGATCATGGTGGCGACGGCGTCCTCGACCTCGTCGGGCGTCGGGGAGGCGTAGAAGGTCTCCACCCCACTCTCCGCCTGCCAGCCCCCCGCCACCCAGGCCTCGATCCGTCCGTGGACCTCGTCGATCGCGTCGTCGTGCGCCTCGTACAGCGCCAGCATCCGGGCTTCGGGCGTGTCGGCCGTGGGCGAGGTGCCCACCAGCCCCTGCGCCACCTCGATCGCCTCCAGCAGCTCGCCCGCCAGCTGCCGTCCCAGCACGGAGGTGTGGTTGCCCTGGATCGCCTTCATGTCGTCCAGCGACACGCCCCCTGCGTCGACCTTGGCCTGAAGCTGACGGGTGATCTCGTCGGCGCGGTAGCCCTCCATCCACGGACCGCCGATGTAGCGGGCGTCATTGGTGAGGCTGCCATCGAACGTGAGGCCGCCGGGATCGTTGTTGGCGCTGACCAGGAAGCCCTGCGACGGATTCCGGCTCTGCGGGTACTCGGCGAACGGCACGACACACCGCGTGGGATCGCTGCCCTGGCTGAAGTCGACCCGCCCGTCCGTGATGGGGATCGTGAACCCGGGGTGCTCCCAGCCGTTCAGGAGCAGGTTGGGATCCGCCCCCTCCTTCCAGGTTCCATCCCCGTTTCGCGGCAGGTAGTCGCGGCACGGCACCGCCTGGAAGCCCGAGTAGAAGATGCCCCCGGACTTGTCGGCCACGACCAGGTTGAGCGAGTACGCCGTGAGGCTGGTCATCGCGTCCGCGAAGCCATCGAGGTCGGCAGCACGCCCGTACTCGTCGATCACCGACGCCATGTTGGCCAGATCCAGCCCGACATAGTCAAAGCTCACGGCGTCGATGTGCCCGCTGCTGTCCATGTCCTCGGGAATGATCCAGTCGCCCGCCAGGTACACGGCCGTCTCGCCGTCTCCGGCCTCCTCGGGGCCGCTGACCTCCCGTCCCTCGATGCTGGTGATCCACCGCCCGTCGAAGGTGGTGTACCGGATGAACGAGAACGTGCCGGCGTCCGGACCACCCAACAGGGGGCTGACCGCGGCGAACTCGATCTCCTCGGTGAAGGGGACGACCGCTTGCTGGGCACCCTGGAACTCGGTGGACGCGGGCGCGCCGTTCGCGTCCAGCGTGAGGCGCTCGGCGTACCAGTCCGTGATGTCGCCGATGAGCTGGGTCTGGCCGAACGCGATGTCGCCGTTGGTGCCGGTGGACATCAGCGGCAGCGCCGGGGTCATCATGCCGACCTGGTGGATGTCGCCACCGCCGAGGTGCTGGGTGTCGATGCCGATCTGGTAGAACAGCGGCGGGACGCTGAACTGCAGGTGGCCGTCGGTGGCGAGCATGGCGCGTCCGTCCGCGGACGCGTCGGCCGACACCACCCACGCGTTGCTGCCGAACCCGGTCTCCCAGTCGTGGCCGAGCCGCTTCTCCATGCGCTGGGTGCGCTCGAACAGGCGGTCGAGGACCGGCTTGTGGACGGGGACCTGGCGCCCACGGCGTCGGGCCGGGCCCGATCGCGTGGCGGTGGTCCAGTCGGGGGCTGCCGCCACCAGGTTGGGCGGGTCGACGCGGTCCCAGTGGTCGGCGATCCCCGCCTTGCGCAAGGCCTCCTCCGGCGCCCCGTCGAACAGGGTCTCCAGGGCCTTGGCGTCGCGCGAGCGGCCGACGTCCTTGGTCTCGAACCCGGTCTCGTACAGGATCGTGATCATGCCGCCGACCACGCGCCGCCGGTCCCATGGCGCCATCAGGTCAACTGCGGTGAGGGTCTGACCCGGAGGAGAGACCAGGCCCGCGGCGAGCCCGTACTCGCTCGGCGGGTCGAGCTGCCCGTCCTGGACCGCCTGGATGTAGGCGTTGACGCCTTCGGCCACCCCGTCGAAGTAGGCGGCCGTCTCGGGGTCGTCCTCCAGCAAGCCCATCACCCGATCGGCGATGAAGGTGGCTGCGAACGCGCGGTTCTCCGCATCCGTCTCGACGGCTTCGGGCCCGAGGAGCGCCGCGACCGTCCCGAGCGACAGCCGAGAGGCCAGGTCCATGTAGAAGAAGCGATCGCGCGCGAGGGTGAACCCCAGGATTCGTCCCAGATCCGCCTTGGACTCCGCGAACACGTGGGGCACGCCCATCGCGGTGTACACCACGTGGCCCGTGCCCTCCATCCCGGGGACCGTCCAGGATTCCCGGGCGTCCACGCCGAGAAGCGGGGACGGCGCATCCGAGTCGACCGGCGCGTCCTTGTCCTTCTTGCACGCGCCTGGGAGGGCCAG
>JAUHWK010000151.1 GCA_030424555.1 bacterium
GTCGCGCGAGGGCATGTCCCGCAGGATGCCGAGGGCGTTGTCGACCAAGGGCGCGAGGTCGAGGTCGAGCAACCACACCCGATCGAGGACATCAGGGGGGACGGTCGCGAGGCGCTCGAGGTCGATGCGCTCTTCGAACCCGGTGACGTCCAGGCGCAGCGCGTGCACGGTGATCGCGCGGTCCTCGCCGACCGCCAAGGGAACGCCCGCGTCCCCGTCGACCGCCGGGAGGGGATCGACACAGCCGCTGAGCGCCACGGCCCATGCCCAGCCACGCCACCTCATGGGACCACCCGCTGGACTTCGACCACCAGCGGGGCCCGGGGGTCGCTCGCGTCCTCCAGCCAGGTGTCGAGCCGCCAGGTCGTGCCGTCGTCATCGCGAACATGGACGTGCGACGCGCCGGGATTGGGCTGCCACTTGGCGTGGGTGGTGTCGGCCACGCCCGCGATGGTGTGCCGGTGGACGGGGTTGGTCAGGGCCGCATCGGAGAAGAACCCAGGCGTGTCCCAGGTGTAGCGACGGGGATCCGCGAGATCGTCGGGTGCGATGAAGAACAGGGTGGGACGGCCGTCCTCGGTGCGCTGCCAGTACACATCGACCCGGCCGTTGTTCTTTCGGAAGTCCCCGAGCAGGAAGTCGGACACCCGCCCGGACTGGGCCTGAAGCACCGGACGCACCGCTTCGGCCGCCTCCGCGCCCGTGATGCCTACCGGGACGTCGCGAAGGTCGAACGCCACGTCGGCGTCGCCTTCGGACAAGACCACGGTTCCGGCGTCGTGCAGGCGAAGCTGGGCGATCTCGTTGAGCATCTCCCACACGTACTGGGGCGGGGGGGCAAGCAGGGCACCGAGCCCGGAGAACCGGTTGAACCCTGGGGGATCGCTGTCCTGGCCGATGCGGACGTCGAACAAGCAGCCCAGGTAGCAGCGCTGGGTCTTCAGGGCGCCGTACCGCTCACGGCCCGCGGCGGCGATGACCGACTCGATGGTCTCGGTGGGGCGCGACCAGATAAAGCCCGTGCCGACGGGTGCTCCGGGCGCGTTCGAGCGGCAGTCCCGGCCCGAGGTGTTGGTACACGCCGGGACGAACACGGGGTCCTCCTGGAGGACGAAGCGCATGTCCATCGTGGGGGCGGCCGCGATGCCCTCCACCCGGAACCGCGCGGGATCGTCGAAGTCGAACTCCACCTCGTCGTCGTAGGTGGGGCCGGTGGTGTCGACGACCACGCTGAGCCAGTCCTTGCCCCGTCCCAGATCGAGGCCCTCGACCACCCGCAGGTTCGAGGTGAGGCTGGCGACCATCCGGAAGTCGTCGGTGAACACCGCCCCCGCGGTGGGGAAGGCGGGATCGACAAGCCCCGGATGCCCGGCGACCGGGCCAAAGCGCGGGCCGACCGTGGCGAGGTCCTCCAGGGCGTCCTGCAGGGTGATGGACAGGGTGCCATTGCCGTTGCCGGCGGGGTGGGTGTCGGCGACGTGGGCGACGACGGCGCGGGCGAGCGGCTCGGTGCCGAGGAACTCCGTGGTGCGTGGGATCTGCAGGCTGTCCGCGAGGATCTGGCCAAAGCCGCCTCCGATCCCCAGGGTGTCGGAGATGGTGGCCAGCAGGGACACGCTGGAGCCGTCCACCTCTCCGTTGGCGGGGGTCATCGTGAGGATGCGGATGAGGGTGAACTCGGGCGAGGACCGCCAGGTGCCGTCCGGCCCGGAGAACGTCTGGCCCAAGGCGGTGAGGCTGCAGTCGTAGGTGGGATTCGGGATGTCGCGGCGCCAGTCGGTGCCACAGGCGGCCTTGACCTCGTCGAGCGCGGCGGCGACCAGCGGGAACAGGTCGATCGTCAGCAGCGTGATATCGCCGGCGACCGGTCCGAACAGCGCCTCGACCTCAGCCCGGTCGAGATCGAGGGTGATCTCGGGCGGAGACCCCTCGGGGAGCCGGAGCACGTACTCGACGGGCGGCGGGGCGTCGGTGTCGGCGGGCCCAGGAAGGCCAGGGAGATCCACCGCGGGGTCGGAGTCGTCGGTGTGAACGGTCCCATCGGAGTCGGTGGGGCGGTCGGTCTGGGGGGTACACGCCAGGCTGAACACCATCCCTGCGGAGAGCCCGCCGGGCACCATGGAGGCTCGCATTCGGTTGGTCCAAACAGACGTCACCCGCCATCTCCCCGATCGGCCTCGGCACCCCACGATACCTGGAGGTGCAGGCCGGCGCCAAGCATCCACAGCCGGTAGGTTCCGTTCGCGAGATCGTGGTCGCTGGTGGTGATCGTGCGCGGGAGGATCCCTTGGACCTCTACATCGGGGATGAGGGCCACCCGCTGACGCCGACCGATGCCCACCTCCGCGGTCAGCGCGCCCAGCAGGCGGTGTCCGTCCGGGGAGGCGACGTCCACCGTGGCGTCAGGGCTCGCCGGGCTGTGGTAGCCGACCGTGGCCGCAGCGCGGACCCGCGATGAGGCCTGGATCGTGGTGCGCACCTCCACATGGACCGCGTTGCGCCATCGTCGAGGGATCACGGTCTCGACGGTGTCCCCCTGGCCGAGGTCTTCCAGCACGAAGTCGGCGCTGGTGAGGGTCAAGTCGAAGGACTGGACGGCGGACCAGAACACGCCTTCGGCCATCAGATCCACGCGCCCAGCGGGAAACAGCGCCGTGAGGCCGCCACGCACCCGCATGGGCATCCGCAGGGCCAACGTGCCCTGTCCGTGGACCTGGGCTGGGTAGGCCACGCCGCGTGCCGCCAGGTCTTCGGTGAAGAAGGGATCGTTGAGGTCGAGCGAGAAGGGGCCTCGAAACTTCAGGGGGGCGCCGAAGTCATACGCCATCGCGAGGACCAGTCGATCGTGGGGACGGGCCACCAGGCCTGCCTTGAACGAGCCCGCGTGCGCGACGCCCTGCCGATACCGGAACGGGCGGGACAGGACGTCCTGCTCCCGCACGGTGGTGGGGGCGGACGGACCGAAGTCGTTGTCCTGTTCGATCGGAGGGTTCCCGAGCAGCTCGGCCATCAGATCGACCGCGGCCAGATCCTGGGCCCGGGCCAGCTCCGCGAACCCGAACACGTACGAGGCGGAGATCCCCACATCGACCCGCGGATGCACTCGGACCGCCGCGGCCATGCTCGCCTCCGCGACGGCCAGGAACACCTCCTGCAGCGCCCACCGCTGGGGTCCGTCGTAGGGAAAGGCGAGGGGGGCGGCGTAGGGCACAAACACCCCGCCGCCAAGCACCACCGGGACCTTGGTCCCGGGCACCGGGCCGGCGAGAAACAGGTCTGCGGTGGCCGCTCCCAGGGGCGCGCGCACGGGATCCGCGTCCCCCGTCTTGGCGGGATCGAGCTGATACTCCTGGGGATCGTCGAACACGAGGCCGTCCGCGAACGGGTACCGGCCCTGCCGGGTGCGTTGGTACCCCAGGCGTCCGACGATGCCCTTGGCCCCGAGCAGCACGCTGGGACGCTCCAGCCCTGCGAGCGCACCAGGGTTCCAGTACACAGCGGCAGGGTCGGACACGGTCGGCCCGGACAGGTTGGTCCCGACCTGGGGGGTGTCCAGGCCGGACGCCAGGGCGGCCGGGATCAGGAAGACGGAGAGCACACGGCGTTCCGGGGGGCTGCCTCCGGGTTGTCGCGCACGCGGGCGCTCCGGTGCAAGTCCCGCGACGCCGAACGATCAGCGCGGCAGGTGCGGCAACACGTCGATCATCGCATCGATCGCCGATCGTCCCATGGCCATGCACTTGCGGGGCGACCACCCCTGCTCGGGATCGGGGTGGTTCGCGTCGTCCTTGAACGGCATCTCCAGGGTCATCGCCAGCCCGCCGAAGCGCTCGGCCACCCCGTTGGTGCACATGGTCAGGTTGGCGGTGCCGGGCTTGGACTTCGGGTAGCCATGAACCTGCTGGAAGGCTGGGTTTGCGCGCTCGTAGGCATCGCAGAAGCGGGCGAGCTGGGCCTCCCGCTCCGGCGACCAGGAGGGAATGCCGTGCGCACCTGCGATGAACGTGTAGGGGAGGGCCTCGTCGCCGTGGACGTCGAGGCAGAGCTGCACGCCCGTGGCGTCCATCGCGTTGCGCACCGCCAAGACTTCCGGGCTGCGCTCGGGGGTGGGATCGGCCCACTCCCGGTTGAGGTTGGCACCCGCTGCATTGGTGCGAAGGTGGCCCCGCACGCTTCCGTCGGGGTTCATGTGGGGGACGATGTGCAGCGTGGCCTGACGTCGAAGGGCTGCGGCGAGGGGATCGGCGTCGTCGAGCAGACGATCCAGGAAGCCCTCCATCCACCAGCTGGCCATCGACTCGCCGGGGTGCTGGCGGGCGATCACCCACAGCACGGGGAGGTCGCGCGCGGGATCGCCCACGATCAAGCGGTCGAGGACCCGGCCGTCCAGGGTGCGGCCGACGGGTGCCAGGACGGCGCTGGGATGGGCGGCCGCACGGGCCGTGACCCGGGCGACGCGCTCGAGGGGGTACAGCGCGAAGTAGCTGACGTACAGGACGTCCGACGTGGGCGTGACCTGAATCGTGAGGGTGCCGTCGGCGTAGGTGGTGTCGGTCCGTCGCCAGGACTCGGTGTCGGCGGAGACGGCCGCGCGGTAGCCGGGCCAGCCCTCGGGGTACGCGGCGCGGTCGGCGCCCTCCAGGTGCAGGGTGAGCGGGACGCCGCGGGCGCCGGTCACCCGGAACGCGAACCACTGGAAGAACTCGACGACGCCCTCGGGGGTCTCCGTGGGCGGATCGGGGCGGATCCGCAGTCGGACGTCGGCGGGATCGGACGCGTCGAGCACGTCGATGTTGCCGGCATCAAAAGCATCGTCGATCTGCATGGGGGCTCCTGGGCGGTGCGGGGATGTAGCGCGGCGTCCCCAGGGGTCGACAGGGGGGCGTCGGCGCGTTGTGACCCGGACCATGGAGGGCCCATGGCGCAGCGCTGGACCGAGGCCGACATCCCCGATCTCACCGGCCAGGTGGCGGTGGTCACGGGCGGCAACAGCGGGCTCGGGTACGAGACCTGCCTCGCCCTGGCGGCCCACGGGGCCACGGTGATCCTCGGCTCGCGCTCGCGCGACAAGGGCCTGGCCGCGCGAGACCAGATCCTCGCGCAGCACCCGCAGGCCTCGGTCACGGTCCACGCGCTGGATGTCGCCTCCTTGGACAGCCTCCGCACGGCGGCCGCCTCGATCGGCGAGGCCCACCCGGCTGTGCACCTGCTGATCAACAACGCTGGCATCATGGCGACCCCCAAGGGCACGACCGCCGACGGCTTCGAGTCCCAGCTCGGCACGAACCACCTCGGGCACTTCGCGCTCACCGGCCTGCTGTGGGACGCGCTCGTCGCATCCGGTGGGGCCCGGGTCGTCCACGTGTCCAGCCTGGCCGCGCGGGCAGGACGGATGCGCTGGGACGACCTGATGCACACCCGCGGCTACGAGCCGATCACGGTGTACAGCCAGTCCAAGCTCGCCAACCAGCTGTTCGCGTACGGGCTGCAGCGGCGCGCAGAGGCTGCGGGGGCCCCGGTGGTCTCGATCGCGGCCCATCCCGGGATGGCCCAGACCAACCTGCTCGGCTCCTCGATGGGCGGCTCGGTGCTGCGGCCACTGCTCAACCCGTTCGTGGGCCTGTTCTGGAACACGGCCGCCCAGGGCGCCTTGCCGCAGCTGTACGCGGCCACGGCCCCTGACGCTCAGCCCGGCGGCTACTACGGTCCCGATGGGTGGGGGGAGCGCTCGGGCGCGCCATCCCCGGCGGTTGTGCCTGGCCGCGCGCGCAGCGAGGCCGACCAGGATCGGCTGTGGGCGGAGAGCGAGGCCCTCACGGGCGTGGCCTTCCTGACGGACGCGGTGTGAGGGCAGCGGACCGCACGCCTCACCGGCCGGTTGGACCGCCTGCGAGCTGCCGCCACGTGTCCCACCAGCCGTGGCTGACCGTCTCCGGGAAGTCGCCCTGCATCGCGGCGTAGGCGGCGGGGAGTCGGAAGAACGGGATGGCCGGGTACTTGTGATGCAGCGCGTGCAGGCCGTTGTGGTGGTGCAGCCAGTTGGTGAGGGGCGAGCGGATCGTGCGGGTGTCGCCCTGCGGGATCACGAAGTGGTCGCCGACCTCAGACCAGTACAACAAGGCCGTGAACCCGAACACGAGCGGCAGCAGCCACAGCGCCACGAACCAGGAGAACGTCCCGGTGGCGAGCGTGATCGCGACGACCGCGGCCCAGCTCAGGACCAGGCCTGGGGTCTCGCGGTCCGGGTGGCGGGCCAGGTCGGCGATGTCCCGCAGCACATCGAGCGCCACGAGCCCGCACAGCGGACGTCCGACCCAGATCCAGGCAGCCCGCGACGGTCCGACCGGCGGATCGGGCAAGGCGTCGTCGGGCTGACGGAGGCCGTAGCGGGCGTAGGCGACGTGGATGTGATCGCGCGCAGAGCCAAAATGCCGATGGTGGTCGAGGTGCTCGGTGCGGTACCCGGTCAGGGTGAACCCGAACGGCCAAGCCAACACGGGGGCGAGCCAGCGGTTGAGCCCGCGGGTGGCGAACAGCTGGCCGTGGCTGGCCTCGTGGACCAACGCCTCGCCGATCGCGAACTGGAGGTGGGCGATCGCCCACCCTGTGAGTGGCAGGGTCCACCAGGGCAGCACCCACACCTGCAGGGCCATCAAGCCTGCGATGCCTCCCCAGTCGCGGAGGAGGGCGAGGGCGCCGCGCAGGTCGCTGCGGCCGATGTACGGGGCGAGCGTCGAGGCCATGCAACCCTCCCGTCCGTCGGGATCAGGGCTCCCGGGGGGCGGCGCGGATAGCCCGCCGGACCCCGGGGTTCACCCCTTCCGGGCGAGCGCGCGTCGATCCTTGGCCCAGAACGCCGTGCCTGCACCGAGCATGGCCACCACCGCCGCGCGGGCCGAACCCGGGCGCGTCTCGGACACGAGGGTCCATGGGGCGACTCCTGCGTGCAGGCTGAACCGGACGAAGTTGGCCGCCGCATGCAGGCGCCACCGGACCGGCAGCGTCTGCTCGGTGACCTCTCGGTAGAACGTTCGGTACCCCTCGGCGTTGCGGGCGCGGGTGCGCACCGAGTGGGCGGTGATCCCGTCTGCGAGGATCTCGTAGACGCGGACCGTGTCGTGCACGATGCCGAACGGACGGTCGGCCCGCGCGAAGATCATCCCAGGCGGCACGTGCTTCTCCCCGGGGAAGCGCGGGTAGGGACAGGCACGCAGCGCCGCGGTGGACAGCGCCTCGCACTTCTCGTCGCGGATGCCGAGGCGCCAGCGAATGTCGAGGTAGGTCGCCGTCGATCGATCGTGTGGCAACGGCGTGCCCCACAGCGCGCCGTCCGGCCCCTGGCAGTTGGCGATCAAGCCCATCAGGCCCGCCCGCTCCTCCACGGGCCACGCCGTCCACGCGTCCACGAACGCCTGGAGCGCGTGGGGCAGCAGGGCGTCGTCGCTGTCCAGGATCAAGAACAGCTCTCCCCGGGCGAGGGCCGCGACCGCATTGACCGCGGAGAACTTGCCTTGGTTGTCGGCCCGGTGGTGCGCCATCGCGAAGGGTGCGTCGGCCGCGAGGGCCTCGAGCAGGGCGGGCGTGTCGTCGGTCGAGCCGTCGTCCCACACGATCCACTCGAAGTCCTGGAAGGTCTGGGCCACCAGGCTGTCGTAGGGGGTGCGCAGGGTGTGGGCGCGGTTGTACGTCGGCGTGCAGACCGTGATGCGCGGCGCGTTCATGTCCGACCCCCAGCGCAGACGGGCCCGGCTCGGTATCGATGGGGTCGGCCAGGGTCAACCAGGCTCATGGGTCCTCGACCGTGGGCATCGGGCGGTCCGACATCGTCCAGCGGAGGTCCATCGTGATCCCTCGGGTTGCCCGGGCTGGCGCCTCGTGGACCACGGCGGGGTACACGGCGTGGCGGTCCGCCGTGACGCGCGAGGCACGCCGGGAAGCGGCCTCGAACGCCGTGAGCGGTGGCTCATCGAACGCCCGTCCCTCCGGGTGCCACGCGTGGTAGGTCGCCGCACCGAGGGAGCGCTGCCCCCAGGTGTCGACCACGTCGATCCGCAGCGGATGGTGGATGCCGAGGTGGGGTTGCAGGCAGTGTGGGGGCTGCCACGCCCGGAAGCGCACGCCCGCGGCCTCCACGCCGTCCTCCTGGGTCGGATGCATCGGCAGGCGCCACCCGTTCACCGCGATCACGTGGCGTGTCGGGTCGATCCCTCGGGCACGCACCTCGATGCGCTCCAGCGAGCTGTCGACGTAGCGGGAGGTGGCCGCACCGGTCGGCTCTTCGCCGAGGACGGGCCACGGCTCCAAGGCCGGGCGCAGGGTCAGCTCCACCGGCCCACAGGCCACCCGGCCGAGGACGGGGAAGCGGCACGCGAGGAAGGGCGCGAACCAGGTGGGGTCGGCGTCGAATCCATGGGCGCGGACGTGATCGAGCACGTCCAGCAGGTCTTCCCACAGCGCAAACGGCAGCAGCATCCGATCGTGGAGACGCCGGCCGTGGGGCCGCAAC
>JAUHWK010000675.1 GCA_030424555.1 bacterium
GCGCCTCACCGTCGGGGTGGGCGACGAGCTGGTGGCCGTCACCCAGGCCGCAGACGGCTCGCTGGGCAACGACCTGTACACGGTCGTCGGCCTGGTGCGGACCGGGATCCCGGCCCTGGATCGCGGGGGGGCGTTCGTCCACCGGGAAGACCTCGCCTCCCTGTTGGCGCTCGAGGGGCGTGCCCACGAGATTGTCGTGCTCGCCACAGACCGTTCGCCCGCCACCCTCGCCGGGGTCAAGCCGCGCATCGAGCAGGCGCTGGACGACCAGCCGGTCTTGGTTCGCACCTGGTCCGAGGTCGATCCGGGATCGGCCCAGCTGTTCGCGATGCAGTCCTTCTCCAACGCGATCCTGCTGGCGCTGTTCTTCGGGGTCAGCGCGGTCGGGGTGGTCAACACCCTGCTGATGAGCGTGCTGGAGCGCACGAAGGAGCTCGGCGTGATGCGCGCACTCGGGATGCGGCCGGCCGAGCTGGTGCGCCTGGTGCTGGCCGAAGCGCTGATGCTGGCGACGGTCGCGGTCGGGGTCGGGCTGCTGGGGGCGCTGGCGCTCAACACCTACCTGGTGGTCGTCGGGGTGGATCTCAGCGTGCAGGGGGGAGGGTTCGAGATGGGCAACATGACGTTCGACCCCGTCATCCACGGCCGGGTCACGCCGGATGCGATCGCGGCCCCCGTGCTCGGCGTGTTCGGCTTCAGCGTGATCGCGGCGATCTGGCCGGCGATGCGTGCGGCCCGGCTCCAGCCGGTCGACGCCCTGCGGGAGGTGTGAGGTGGTGGTTCGGCTCGCCCTCCGAAACGTGTTCCGCAACAGCCGGCGCAGCCTGCTCACCGCGGGGGGCATCGCGCTCGCGCTCGCGCTGATGTTGATCACCATCTCGCTGCAAGACGGGGCGTGGGCCCAGATGATCGACACGTCGATCCAAGGCAACGCAGGACACCTCGTGGTGCAGGCCCGTGGGTGGCAGCAGGAGCAGGAGTCCGACCGTTACCTCACCGATGCCACCGCCCTGCATGCGGCGGTCGCGGCCGCCGAGCCCGACGCCACGGTGGTCCGTCGAACCTTCCTCGGGGGCCTGGTGACGTCTCCGAAGGGATCGATGGCGGTGGAGCTGCGCGGCGTGATGCCGGAGCTGGAGAAGGACTTGATCCTGCTCGACGATCGGCTGGTCGAGGGAGGGTGGCTGTCGTCCGACCGGGACCTGCTGATCGGAGACCGGCTCGCCCGGACCCTCGATGTGGGCCTGGGCGACAAGGTCGTGTTCATGACCCAGGTCGGCGACGAGGATGTCGAGAGCAGGCTGTTCCGGGTCAAGGGGATCTTCCACGCCGGGGTGGAAGCGCTGGACGCCTTCTCGGCGATGACCACCTGGGAGGGGACCCAGTCGCTGTTTCCCGAGCCCGATGTGGCCCACCAGGTCGCGGTCCTGTTCCCGACCACGCGCAAGGGCTCGGTCCCCCGTGCGGCGGTCGATGCGGCGGTCGGGTCGCGCACGGATGCCGAGGTCCTCACCTGGAAGCAGGCCCTGCCGGTGTTGGTCGAGCAGGCGGAGCTCGACGTCCAGTACGGCCAGCTCATGTTCGTGTTCATGGGGCTGATCGTCGCCGTCGGGGTCCTCAACACGGTCCTGATGAGCGTGTTGG
>JAUHWK010000152.1 GCA_030424555.1 bacterium
CCGGAGGGCATCGCCCGGCTCGCGGTGGTCGCCGCCGATGGATCCCGGGCGGCCACGGCCCTGCGCGCCGCGGCGCAGCGGATTCGTTCCACGCCAGACGAAGCGTTTGAAGCAAAGGATGGCGCCACGTACGCCACCGGCGCCACGCCGGGCAAGGTCGCGTTCGTCTACCCCGGGCAGGGGAGTCAGTACGTCGGGATGGGCGACGCGGTCGCGCGGACCTTCCCGCAGGCGCTGGGACTGTGGGACACGGCCCAGGACCTGGACCTCGGGCTGGAGACCCCGCTCGACCGGCTCGTGTTTCCCCCCACCGCCTACGATGGCGCCGCCGAGGCGTCCCAGGCGGCCGCCCTCACGGCCACCGAGCATGCCCAGCCGGCCCTGGGGGCGGTGAGTGGTGGGCTGACGGCCCTGCTGTCCTCGTTGGGGATCGCGCCCGACCTGCTGGCCGGCCACAGCTTCGGCGAGCTGTCGGCGCTGCACGCTGCGGGCGCGCTGGACGACGCCGGACTGCTCCAGGTCGCGGCGGCGCGCGGCCGTGCGATGGCGGACGCAGCGGCATCGACGCCCGGAACGATGTTCGCCCTCCGGGCGGATCGTGCGACCGCTGAGGCGATGATCGCCGCGTCGGGCACGGACGCCGTGATCGCCAACCACAACCACCCCACGCAGGTCGTCGTGTCGGGCACGATCGCGGCGATCGAGGGGGTCGAGGCGGCGTGTGCGGCGCACAAGGTCGCCGGCATGCGGCTGGAGGTGTCGACGGCGTTCCACTCTCCGGTGGTCGCGGGGGCGGTGCCCGACTTCGCCCGCCGGATCGGCGAGGTGCGCTTCCGTCGCCCCGAGATCCCCGTCCTGAAGGCCTCCGACGCGGCCCCGTTCCCCAAGACCGCAGGTCCGCTGCGCAAGGCGGTCGCGGAGGCGGTCGCGATGCCGGTCGGGTTCGTCGACGTGGTGGAGGCCCTGTACGCCGACGGCGTGCGGACCTTCGTCGAGGTCGGGCCGGGGCATGTGCTCACCGGGCTCGTCGGCAAGACGCTCGGCAAGGAGCGCGCCCACCGGGCGGTGTCGCTGGACAAGAAGGGCACCGACGGCGTCGAGACGCTCCAGCGGGCCCTCGCGGCCCTGTGGGTCGGCGGCGTGTCGATGGACCTGACCGCGCTGTGGGATGGCTGGCGCGTGCCGGTGGATCCGGCGACGGTGTCCAAGCCCAAGCTCGCGGTGCCCATCAAGGGCTCGAACGTGGGGCGGCCGTACCCGCCCGCTGGGGGGGCTGCGGCCCTTCCCGGACCCAATCCCCCCCGGCCGACGCCTGAGCCCCAGGTGGTCGAACGAATCGTCGAGAAGCGCGTGGAGGTGCCCGTGGCGGCCCATGACAACCCGAACAACCGCCCACCCGCACCGGCCTCCGCAGGCCAGGACTGGCTGGGTGCCTTCCAGGAGATCCAGCGTCAGACGGCCGAGGCGCATGCCTCGTTCCAGGACGCGATGGCGCAGAGCCACCAGGCCTACCTGGCCACGGTGGGGCAGGCGTTTGCGGGCCTGACGGGTCAGCCCGTGGCACAGCCCGCCGCGTACACGCCCGTCGCCCGACCGATCGCTCAGCAGGTCGCCCAACCCGCCGTGCCACCTGCCGCGCCGCCCCCTGTCGTCCACGCGGCCGCGCCCGCGCCGCGTGCCGTTGCTGCGCCGGTCTCCGCGGCCCCCGCCCCCGTCGTGGCGTCGCAGCCCGCACCGGCTCCGACGCCGGCTCCTGCGGTCGCTCCGGCTGCGCCTGCACCCGTCGCCCCGGCCCCGGCCGCGTCGTCGCCTTCTGGTGGTGGGGACGTGACGTCGCTGCTGCTGGACGTGGTGGCGGACAAGACGGGGTACCCGCCGGAGATGCTGTCGCCTGAGATGTCGCTGGAGGCGGACCTCGGGGTGGACAGCATCAAGCGGGTGGAGATCCTGTCGGCACTTCGCGAGAAGGCGCCGCACCTTCCCGAGGTGGACGCGTCGGCGATGTCGGCGCTGGAGACCCTGGGCGAGATCGTGGACGCGCTGGGTGGCGCGGTGGGCGCGCCCTCGAGCGCGGCCCCGGCTCCGGCCGCGTCGTC
Organism: bacterium; assembly: GCA_030424555.1. Taxonomy (GTDB): domain Bacteria; phylum Myxococcota_A; class UBA796; order UBA796; genus JAUHWK01. The sequence continues at coordinate 2,097 of JAUHWK010000152.1, forward strand.
GCCTTCTGGTGGTGGGGACGTGACGTCGCTGCTGCTGGACGTGGTGGCGGACAAGACGGGGTACCCGCCGGAGATGCTGTCGCCTGAGATGTCGCTGGAGGCGGACCTCGGGGTGGACAGCATCAAGCGGGTGGAGATCCTGTCGGCGCTTCGCGAGAAGGCGCCGCACCTTCCGGAGGTGGACGCGTCGGCGATGTCGGCGCTGGAGACCCTGGGCGAGATCGTGGCGGCGCTCGGCGTGGCCACCCCTGGGCAGGGCGAGAACCCGGTCACCTCCCGATTATACCCGTCGCGAAGTGCACATCCTGAGCTCGGTCGGTTCGCTCTCCGTACGGTGGAGGCGCCGTCCGTGGGTCTTGGGCTGCCCGGTATCGACGGGTCGATCGCGGTCTTCGGAGACGATGCCCTCGCGGCCGCACTGGTCGAGACCCTGTCGGCCCGAGGGCACGCCGTCGTGGCGAACCCCGATGGACTCGGAGGTCACACGGTCGTCGTCGTGGCGTCGGCTTCGGCGGATCGCGAGGGGGCCATCGCGTCCCGTGAGCGGTCCTTTGCCACGGCCATCGCGGTGGCGCGGGATCCGGGGACGGTGGCGTCCCTGGTGTTCGTCCAGGCGGGCGATGGCCGGTTCGGTCCGGTGTCCGGTGAGGCCCTGTGGGCCGCCGGCACGCCGGGGCTCGCGAAGACGGCCGCTGCCGAGATCGAGGGCGTGGCCGTGCGGGCGATCGACGTCGCGGTGGACGCACTCGGCGTGACCGAGGCGGCCGCGCGCGTGGCGGATGAGCTCGTCGACGGAGGCCTGGAGATCGAGGTCGGCCTGTGCGGGGAGGGCGCGCGCTGGACCCGCGAGGCCGTCGCCGACGACGTCCCCCACGAGCCGGTCGTTCTCGGGACGCAGGACATCGTGGTGGCCACCGGGGGCGCCCGCGGGGTGACCGCCACCACCATGATCGCGCTGGCGGAAGCCTCGAAGGCCACGTTCGTCCTCCTCGGACGGACCCCGCTGCGCGAGGAGCCCGCCTGCACCCAAGGGGTCGAGGGCGACGCATCGCTCAAGAAGGCCTTGCTCCAGGATGCGCTGGCGCGGGGCGACAAGCCCAGCCCGAAGGATCTCGGGCGGCAGGTCCGCGGGATCGAGGCGGCCCGCGAGGTCCGCGGCACCCTGCGCGCGATCGCCGCGGCGGGTGGCCGTGCGGAGTACCTCGTCGCCGACGTCTCCGATGGGGAGGCGCTGGCGGTGGCGCTCGACGGCGTTCGCGACCGCATCGGCGCACCCACGGCGCTGGTCCATGGGGCTGGGGTGCTCGCGGATCGATCGCTGGCCGACAAGTCGCTGGACGATCTGCGCTGGGTCCTCGGTCCCAAGGTCGATGGCTTGCGACACCTGCTGGCGGCGACGGCCGACGATCCGCTGCGTGCCGTGCTCCTGTTCGGGTCGGTGGCGGCGTGGGCCGGCAACCCGGGTCAGGCCGACTACGCCTATGCCAACGAGGTCCTCAACCGGGCCGCGGCCACCGTCGGGGCGGCCCGTCCCGACGCCGTCGTGCGCACGCTCGGGTGGGGGCCGTGGGACGGCGGGATGGTCACGCCGTCGCTGCGGCGCCACTTTGAGTCGCTGGGCGTCCCGTTGATCCCCGAGCCTGTGGGCGCGTCGATGCTCGTGGACGAGCTGCGGGGCGGGCACGACGCGGCGGTGGTGCTCGGCGGGGATCCGCGCAAGGGCCTCGGTGCGACGGGCGGTCCCCGGGCTGTCGCCGCCACCGTCACCCTGTCACCCGCGGCCTGGCCCGTCCTGGGAGACCACCGTGTGGGCGGTCAGGTCGTGGTGCCCGTGGCGATGGCGGTCGAGTGGATGGCCCGGGTGGCGGCCGCCGTGCGGCCCGACCTGTCGCTGCAGGCGGTCCACCAGATCGAGGTGGTCAAGGGCGTGGTCGTTGACGACTTCGACGCCGGGACCAGCACCCTGCGTGTGCGGGCCTCCCAGCGTGACAACGGAGAGGGCGCCCGCGTGGCCGCCGAGACCGTGGACCGCGAAGGCCGCGTCCGGCATCGGGCGGTGTTCGTGTTCGCCGATCAGGTCGAGGCGCCGCGTGCCGCCCGCACCGAGGCCCCGGCCGGTGCCCCCTGGGGCGACCAGGCGATCTACGATGGCCGGGTGGTGTTCCACGGTCCCGACTTCCAGGCCCTCGACACCGTCCTCGCGGCGGGTCCGGAGGGGGTGGTCGCCCGTGCCCGCGGGCTGGCCGGCCTCGGCTGGGCACCGGGGGCGTGGCACCTGGATCCCGCGGCCCTGGATGGGGTGCTGCAGCTGGGACTGCTGTGGGTCGAGGGGGTGCTGGACGGCGCGAGCCTGCCCACCGCCATCGAGCAGATCCACCTGGCGGGATCGGGACCGCTCGGGGACGGCCTGGAGATCCGGCTCCGTCGCCGCGAGGTCGGGGCGGATCACGCTCGGTACGACGCTGAGATCGTCGATGCCGCCGGGATCGCCCGCGTGCTCGTGCGGGGGGCCACCCACCATCGCCTGCCTGGGCGCCCCGCGGCGCGTCCGGCCTTCTCCGCGCGGGGTGCGGAGGGGTGAGGACGCCGATCGCCATCGTCGGACGGGGCTGTGTCCTTCCGGGCGGCCTCGATCCCGACACCTTCGCGGCGCGCATCCTCGCGGGCGAGGATCTGGTCTCGGAGGTTCCCGACGACCGGTGGCGGGTGCCCCGTTCCCGCGTGTTGGTGGGGCCCGACGGCGACACGCGCGACCGGGCCCATCATGCGCGTGGTGGCTACGTCACGGGGTTTGACGCATCGTTTCGTGTGGACGGCCTGCGGGACCCGGCCTCGATTCTCGCCTCGGCGGACCCGACCACGCGCTGGCTGTGCCACGCCGCGAGGGACGCGCTCGACGAGGCGGGTGTGGTCGATCGGGCCCGGGTCGGCGCGGTCGTCGGCAACCTGTCGTTCCCCTCCGAGGGCATGGCACGGGCTGCGGCGGACGTCTGGACCCGCGGGGCGGATCCGGGGATGCGCGCGGCGCTGGGGCTCGATCGCGCGGTGCCGTCCGATCGCTTCTTCTCGGCGCGCCCGGCGGCGATGATGGCGCGGGCGGTGGGGCTCGGTCAGCGGGTCCTGACCCTGGACGCCGCGTGTGCCAGTGCGCTGTACGCGATCGGCGTGGCGTGCGACTGGCTGGCGTCGGGGACGTGCGATGCGGTGCTCGCCGGGGCGGTGAACCGCAGCGACGACCTGTTCTTGCATGTCGGGTTCACGGCGTTGCAGGCCCTGTCTCCGACCGGTCGCTCTCGCCCGTTCCACGCGGGGGCCGATGGGTTGGTGCCCGCGGAGGGCTGCGCGCTGTTCGTCCTCAAGCGGCTGTCGGACGCAGTGCGCGACGGCGATGCGGTGTTTGGCGTGATCCGCGGTGTGGGCTTGGCGAACGACGGTCGGCCCGGCGGCATCCTCGCCCCGTCCGCCGAAGGGCAGGCACGGGCGATCCGGGCGGCGTGGGACGGCTCCGGGTGCGATCCGCGCCACCTCGGCCTGCTCGAGTGCCACGCGACGGGCACGCCGGTGGGGGACCGCACTGAGCTGGAGAGCACGGCCGCGGCGCTCGATGGCCTGTCCGACGTCCCGATCGGCTCGATCAAGTCCAACCTCGGCCACCCGGTCACGGCCGCCGGGGGTGCTGCGCTGATCAAGGTCCTGGGCGCGATGCAGGCGGGTGTGCGTCCGCCGACGCTGCATGTCGACGACCCGAACCCCGCCCTCGCCGGGGGGCCGTTCCGGGTGCTGCACGCGGCCGAGCCGTGGGATGGCGCCAAGCTCGCGGCGGTGAGCGCGTTCGGGTTTGGTGGGAACGACGCGCACCTCGTCGTCACCGACGATCCTTCGGATGCCGGACCGGTCGCGCCGCTGCCCGCGGCGCAGCCCATGGCGGTGCTCGGGGTGGGGGCCCGGGGGGCGGCGTTCCGCGACGCAGCAGACCTCGTGGTCGCGCTCGCCGAAGGCCGCGCCGTGGTTCGCGCGGGGGAGGCCCGGCTCGACCATGTGGAGGTCGCGCTGACCGAGCTGCGGTTCCCGCCCAAGGACCTGGACCACACGCTGGCCCAGCAGCTGCTCGTGATGGAGGCCGCCCGGGAGGCGCTCGGCCGGGCGGGGGACGGAATCGATCCGCATCGTACCGGGATCTTCGTCGGGATGGAGGCGGACGCCGAGGTCGCCCGGTACGGCCTGCGGTGGCGGTTGGCGGCGTCGCTGTCTGGGGAGGACCTCACGACGGCCCGCGAGGCCGTCGTGCCGGTGCTGACCTCAGCGGGCGTCGTCGGCACGATGCCGAACATCCCTGCGAACCGTTGCAGCAACCGGTTCGATCTGCGGGGACCGGGGTTCGTGGTGTCGAGTGGCGCGCGCTCGGGCCTGGACGCCCTGGCGCTCGCGGTCGACGCACTCGCGGCGGGCCGGATCGACCACGCGGTCGTGGCGGCGGTCGACCTCAGCTGCGAGCCCGTCCACCGTGCGGCGTCGGAGGACGGCGTCCCGCCCGGAGACCACGCGGTCGCCTTCGTCCTCGGCCGATCGTCGGACGACGCGGTCGCGACCGTCTCCCTGGGGGATGCCGGCGGCGAGGCGGTCCGCCTGGGAGCGGGAGGCCTCGACCTCTCGGCGGGATGGGGCCGTGCCTACGCGGCCGATGGCCTCGTCCACCTCGTCGCAGCGATCGCATCGGTCGCGACCGATCGCGGCCCGGCCGAGGGCGTGCGCCGCGCGGTCGTGTCGGCCGAAGGCCCCGAGGGCCTGCCCCTGACCGCGACCGTGGCCGCCGCGGGACCTCCCGTGTCCTGGTCTGCCTGGTCTGACGCCGGACCCACCCGCCGCGTCCCTGCCCATCCACCGTCGGTCTCCCCCGACGCCCTGTCCGCCGAGGCACCCATGGCCCAGGTCTCCGCTGACCGATCCCCGGCCCCAGTCCTTCCGCCCATCCTCGACGAGCCGATGCGGCCACCGGTGGCGCCGGGGCCCGAGGCGATCCCTGCGTCTCCCCCCGTCCAGGCGGCGGTGCCAGCCCTCAGCCCGCCGGTCCCTGCCGCCGTCCCGCAGGTCGCACCCGCACCCGCACCCGCACCCGCGCTCGTCCCCACGGTGTCCGGGGTGTCCGGGGCCCTCGCGCACGTCACGGCGGCGCACCAGCGCTACCTCCAGCACCAGAACGCGCTCCAGCAGCAGTTCCTCGCGATGCGCCAGGCGGCCCTGTCGGCGATGACGCCAGGCCAGCGTCCAGTCGTCGCCGCGGCGCTCGCCCCGTCCACGCCCGCATCCGCGCCGTCCGCGCCCGCGCCCGTTCCGGTTGTGGCGCCGCCAGGGGTGACCCCGCCCGCGTCCATGGCGCCTGCGTCCCCGGCACCCCGTCCCACGCCGCAGCCCGCCGTGTCGTCAGCACGCCCGGCGCCGGCACCCCGCCCGTCTGCCGCTCCCGCGCGTCCGTCATCGGCGGTGGCCCCGTCGTCTGCGGGGGCCAAGACCTGGGACGGCACGCGGGTCACGCCTCCCTCGGCGGGCGTCGTCGTCACCGCGCCGCCGACGCGGGTCCCTGTCCGCGCTGCGGATCTTCCGGGTCCCACCCTGGACCGCGCGGCCCTCACCGTCCATGCCTCGGGGCCCATCTCCACCATCTACGGCCCGACGTTCGCGGACCAGGATGGCTACGCTCGCCAGTGCCGCATGCCCGAGCCCCCCTTGCTGCTCGCAGACCGGGTGGTGGGGATCGACGCCCCAGACCACGTGCTCGGCACCGGCACGCTGTGGAGCGAGACCGACGTCGGGAGCCAGGACTGGTACCTGCACCAGGGCCGGATCCCCGCGGGTGTGATGATCGAGGCCGGTCAGGCCGACCTGATGCTCATCTCGTGGATGGGGATCGACCGGTTCTGCGCGTCGGAGCGCGTGTACCGCCTGCTCGGCTGCACGCTCACCTACCACGACACCCTGCCGCAGGTGGGCGACACCCTGCAGTACGACATCCACGTGGACGGGCACGCCAAGGATGGCGACATCCGGCTGTTCTTCTTCCACTACGACTGCGTGGACCAGCACGGGAACCCACGGCTCAGCGTGCGGGGCGGGCAGGCCGGATTCTTCACGGACGAGGAGCTCGCCGACAGCGATGGGGTGCTGTGGTCTGCGGAGACGGGGGACCACGATCCGTCGGCACGCCTCGACGCTCCGGCGGTCGTCTGCACGAAGACGGCGTTTGACGCCCAGGACCTGATCGCGTTTGCCGCCGGAGACGCCGCGGCCTGCTTCGGTCCGGGCTTCGAGTCCCTGCGAACCCCCAACGACACGCCCCGCATCGACGGTGGCCGGATGCGGTTCCTGCACCGCGTCACC
>JAUHWK010000153.1 GCA_030424555.1 bacterium
GGCTGTTTCTGGGCGGGTTTGCCGCGGTTTGCCTGTTCATTGTGTTCTGGGTGGAGTCTTTCTTCGCCCGTAATATCGCCGATACCCGTCCGCTGTTCGAGTGGATGCCGGTTCTGCTGATCTTCCTGTGCAGCACCATTACCCTGCGTATGTGGAGCGAGGAGCGTCGCAGCGGCACCCGGGAGGTGATCGCGATCGGCGACGAGGCCCGGGCGATGCTCGGCCGCACCCCGGCGGGCATGGCGGTCGTGCGGCCCGTGCGCAGCGGGCGGCTGGTCGAGACCGCGATCGCGGACGTCCTGCTCGAGCACCTGTTCACCCAGATCCACGGGCGCCGTGGGCTGGGCCGTCCCCGCGTGTTGCTGGTCGAGGCCCCCGACAGCGCCCGCCGGGCCCGTCGCTCCCTGCGCGACTGCGCGATCCACGCCGGCGCCCGATCGATCCGGGCCCTGCCCCGCCCCATCGCCGCCGCGATCGGGGCCGGGCTCGATCCCTTCGGGCCCTTGGCCCACATGATCGTCGACGTGGGCGCTGGCACCACGTCGATCGGGGTCGTGTGCCGCGGCACGGTGGTCGCCGCCGCCACCCTCGAGGTGGGCGGCGACGTGATGGACGGCGCGATACTCCGCCACCTCCGCCACCACCACGACCTGCTGGTGGGCACCCCCACCGCCGAGGCCCTCAAGCGCCACACGGCAGCGGTCGACCCGCCCAACGAGGAACGCCAGGTGGCGGGCCGGTCGCTCACCGCCGGGGTTCCCGCCTCCGCGGTCGTCACCCTCGCCGAGCTGTCCGACGCGCTTCAGGAGGCCATCGGCGCGATCGGATCGGGGGTGCGGCGCGTGCTGGAGCAGACCCCACCCGAGGTCGCGAACGACATCGTGGGGCACGGCGCCTTCCTGTGCGGCGGGGGCGCGCGCCTGCCTCAGCTCGACGTGGCCCTGCGCGGCATGACCGGGCTGGCGATGCTGGTGCTCGACGATCCCGACCGCCTCAGCATCGATGGCGCGGGGCGGGTGAGCGAAGACCGGGGCCTGTGGGACGTGCTCACCGCGCCAGACTGATCAGCCCGGACGGATCGGCTCGGACGCCGCGTGCGCGGGCGCTTCCGCCCGGTCCGGCGCGGGACGCACCGCCCACGTCTCCACCTGCAGGCCCCACCCCAGCAGGCGGTCGTGCCACGCGGCCTGGGCCGGGCGGAGGGCGTCGCCCGGGCCCTTCACCTCCACCCACACGCCCTCGGCCGGCAGGGCCGAGGGGAGCAGCCCCGGCACGGCCACCGGGAAGCCCGGCAGGACCATCAGATCGGGCAGGCCACGCCACTGCCGCGCCTCGCCCGAGACCGCCCGATCCCACCACGCCACCGCCGCCGTCGCCGGCAGCGCCGCCAGGGCCGCGACCACGGTCTCCCGACCAAACCGCTGGGTGTCCACCCCCGCCACCCGCACGCCCTCGGCCCGATCCCACGCAGACGCCAGCAGCGGCGCCGCCGCCCCGGCCTCGAGGGCCTCCCGCACCGGGTCGAGCCAACGCCTGCGGCGCGACGCCCAGCCTGGCCGCCCCCAGTCCAGCGGGCGGTCCAGGTGCGGCACCGGGAGCGCCCCGTCGACCGGGGCGAACCACGCGTCCAGCATCAGCAGCCGGAACACCGTCCGCCACACGGCCCCCTCCCCCTGCACCACCGTGCGGCCCGCAGCCTGAATCGCCGAGGCGACCGCCGGCTCGATCACGGTCGCGTGGGCGTGCGAGGGGGCGCGCCACCCGGGACGGGGGCCTTCGATCGCGTCGACCGCCTGCACCAGCCGCATCCGCCGCACCGGCGCGGCCCGCAGCGGTCGGGCTGGGACCCACGCGCCCCCCACGGCCCGGGCCACCCGTCGCCCGGCCGGCGCCAGCGCCCGCCGCCACGCCGGATCCCGCGCAGCACCGTCCCTCAGCACCGCCCACGCCTCCCGGCGATCGCCGTCCAGCTCCAGCCAGCGCGCACGCAGCCGGATCGTCTCGGCCGAGGCCCACCCCATCCCCTCGAGTGCCGCCAGCCACCGCCCAGCCTGCCCGCGATCTCCGTCTCTCGCAGCCTGCAGGGCCGCCTCGCGCACCGCCCTCGCGAGCGCGCGCCGACGGTCCAGCCGTCCGGGCGGCCACCCGGTCCAGGCCAGGCCCTCCAGCGCCTGCTCGACGGTCAGTGTTCCCTCGGCCTCCCACGTCACCCACCGCTCCCAGCGATCCCAGTCCGCGCGGGACGCCACCAGGCCGCCAGGCGTGATCGGGTACGGCATCCACCGTCGCCGGCCCATCCGCTCCAGGACAGGGACCGACCGATCGGGAAACGGCTCGAAGGTCGCCCACCGCTCCAGCCGGCACAGGATGTCGGCGGCGGCGACCGCCACCCACGGCGCGTCGTCCCAGCCCGGACGGTCCGCCATCCGCGCGGCCAGCGCGTCGCGCCGCCCAGACGCCGACAGGCCAGCCCGACGGCACCCCGCCGCCAGGACGGCGCGCGTGGCGGCATGGGCTTGAGCCGCGGGATCGTCCACGGCGACCAGCACGCCCTCGGCGAGGAGCGCGGCCACCCGCGTGGGCACCGACGGCACGCCCGCGGCCGTGAGATCCGGCACGCGGAACACGGTCGCGCGACGCCCGGTGAGCCGGGCCACCAAGAGCAGGTCCGCGTCGTCGAGCGCCTGCCAACGCGCTGCCCACGCCGACTCCTCCGGGGCGATCAGCCCCGCCCCGCGGGCACACCCCTCGCGCAGCCGCTGCCGGAGGTCGTGGACCGGCCACACGGGGTCGTCCGGGTCCGTCCCCCCAGGCGCGATCTCGGACGCCGCAGCCACCGGGCGCTCAGGACGCCGAGCGCGGGCCTGCCGGAGACGCCACCTCCGTGGCCTCCACCGGCGCCACCACCGACGGACCCGATGCCGCGCGCCACAGCACCGCGCGGGCACGGGCCAGCACCGCGCGGGTGCGCCGCGGGGTGTCGATGGCCGCATGGACCGCCGCCACCCCCGGCACCCAGCGCACCGCGCGCGACGAGACCAGCCACCCCGCCCGGGCCGCCACCGACCGCGCGAAGGCCGTGCGCACCCCGTGGCCCCGCACGAGCCCGGTGAGGCGGGCATCCTCCGGACCGCTGTCGGGCACCGCGATCTCCAGGCCCTCCGCCAACGCCCGGGCCACCAGCACCCGGCCCCGCGCGCCCGCGGGATCGACCCCGAGCGCGATCGCCATCCGCTGCACGGCGCGCACGACCTCGACCGCCCACGCGGCGGCCTCCGTGGGAATGCCCACCGCCCCCGCCAGCCCCGCGAGCGCCCCGGTGGTCCCCGCTGCCCGCGCGGCATCGTCGACGATCCCGTCCAGGGTGCGGGCCAGCTGGACGGCCGAGGGAGGCCCACCCGGCGCGCCCACATGGGCCAGCCCACGCTGCGCCCACCGCGCGCGCTCCACGGCCGGGTCCACGCTCGCCCGGGCATACAGCCACGGGAGCAGGCCCCGATCGACCGCGTCCAACCCGTCCCCGACCATCTCGCCGACCGCCGACACCCGCACCTCCGCGCCGCCCGCCGCCGTGGACGGGCCCTGTCGCCACCGTTAGCCCGACGGAGGCGCGACGAGGGGTCGCGGGTTGCCCAACAGCCCGTCCCTGTCCGCATTCGAACCCAGACCCGGAGGACCGGTGCCGCCGTCGATCGACGTCTACCTCGCCGCGACCCGCAGCACGGACGGTCCCCCCTCGATGGTCGAGATCCTGATGGATGCCGACCCGATCGTGCAGGCGGACCTCCTCCTGCTCGTCGTGATGAGCATCGTGTGCTGGGCCGTGATCGCCGCGAAGTGGTGGCGCCTGCGGGCCGCCACCGCCCAGACCGCCAAGTTCACCGATGCGTACTACGCCGCCCGCGACGTCCGGGCGCTGTACGAGGACGTGTCCAGTTACGCCGCGAGCCCGGTCGCCCACCTGTTCCGCGACGGGTACGACGCCCTCAAGCGTGCCAACAAGGGCGACATCGCCGACGCCACCGCCCAGGTCGAGCGCGCGATGCGGCGGGCCTCCCAGCAGCAGACCGACACCCTCGGTCGGTGGATCACGGTCCTCGCGACCACCGGCTCCACCGCCCCGTTCATCGGGCTGTTCGGCACCGTGTGGGGCATCCTCCAGGCCTTCCTCAAGCTCGGCCAGCCCGGCGCGGCCGCCACGATCCAGGTGGTCGGTCCCGACATCGCCCACGCGCTCGTCGCCACGGCCGTGGGCCTCGTCGCCGCGATCCCGGCGGTAATGGCGTACAACGGCTTCTCCGCCTGGCTGCATCGCCTGGAGACCGAGATGGACATCTTCTCGGCGGACTTCCTCAACCGCATTCGCCCGTCGGCGAGGTAGCCATGGGCATGTCGGCCGGTGGCGGCGGCGCGATGGCGGAGATCAACGTCACCCCGTTGGTCGACGTCATGCTCGTGCTGTTGATCATCTTCATGGTGACCGCCCCGATGATGGACGAGGGTGCGGGCGTGGAGGTCGCGCTCCCCAAGTCCGAGGCGCCCCCGCTCGATCCCTCCGAGGAGCAGGTCGTCCTCAGCGTGGACGCCGAGCTCAACTACTACATCCTCGACGAGGTGTTCACGGCCGACGAGCTGCCCCCACGGCTCGCCGCACTCGCCCAGGCCGCCCCCGAGCGCCCCGTGTTCGTCCGCGCCGACGGCAGCGTGCCCTACAAGCACGTCGCGGCGCTCCTCGGCATCGCCAAGTCGGCGGGCATCCCCAAGGTGGGGTTGGTGTTCGAGCCTGGGGTCGGTGACCTCGGGGGAGGCGCCGAGGACGCCACGCCGTGACGCCCGGCCCCGCCAGCACGGCCCCCCTGCCGCTGCCGCCGATGCCGCAGCCGGTCGACCGGGTCCCCGCCTTCGTCGGGATCAGCACCGCGCTCCACCTCGGGATCGCGATCGTGGCCGTGATGTGGAACGCGTGGTTCGCCGACGACGCCCCGCTGTTCGACCCCGACGACGTGATGGTCGTCACGATGGCGATGCCCAAGTCGCCCGACGCCCTGCCCCACCGGGCCGAGCGCGCGCCACGGGCTGCGGCACCCGCCCCCTCCGCACCGCCCCAACCCACCCCGCCCCCCCCCGACCCCGCCGAGCTCACCCTGCGCGACAAGCAGGCCCCACCGCCCAAGCCGGCCCCCCCCAAGGGTCCCACCCCCGAGGAGCTGGCGGCCCAGCGCAACCGCCTGATGAACCTGCTGGACGATCCGCCGCCCGACGCCCCGATCGGCACCGAGGACCGCAGCGCGTCGTCGCCCGACGGGGTCGACGGCGCCGTGGGATCGGGCGGGGCCGTGCTCGGAGACCCCGAGTTCGCCGCCTACATCAGCCGGGTCCGGAGCCTGTTCCTGCCGGAGTTCCGTCCCCTTCCCGCGCTCAAGGGACAGGGACTGGTCTCTCGGGTGTTCGTCAAGACGGACGACCAGGGGCACGTCGTGGCCAGCCGGATCCTCCAGACCAGCGGCAACCCTTCCTGGGACCAGGCCGCCCTGACTGCGGTACGCTCCGTGTCCTCGCTCCCGCTCCCGCCCGAACGGTTCCGCGATCGCCTCGCCGCCGGCTACACCATCGAGTTCTCGGACGACCCATGACCCCACGCTCCGCCCGATCCCGTGTCCCGTGGCCCCGCGCCGTGCGCGCGCTGTGCGTCGGCCTGCTCGCCGGCCTCGCGCTGATCCCGGCGGTGCCCACTGCCCACGCCCAGTCCGGCTTCTTCGTCGACGTGCGCGGCGGCAGCCGGCCCACCCTGGCGGTCGCAGCCCCGTCCACCCCCGACGGCGATCCCGGGGGCATCGCGGCCACCATCCGCGACGTGATCGACAAGGACCTCGATCTCACCGGCTGGTTCGACGTGCAGCCCGTCGACACCCACCTCGAGAAGGGCGGCGGTGCGGAGCCGGGAAGCTGGAAGCCCGAGCCCTGGGGCCTGTCCAAGACCGCCGCGCTCGTCCGGTTCCGCTACCGGCCCGTCGGCGACCCCGCCTGCGGTGCCGGCCGCGCTTGCATCGACCTGTACGTGTACGATGTCGCCGGGCAGCGCACCCTCACCGCCCGCCGCCTCAAGGCCCCCTCCAACGCCCCCCGTGCCCTCGCCCACGCCGCCGCCAACCAGGCGCTGACCGCCCTCACCGGCCAGGAGGGGCTGTTCGGGTCCTTGATGGCCGCCGTGCGCGAGGTCGACGGCCACAAGGAGATCGCGCTGGTGGGCCTCGACGGGGCCGACATCCGTGCGGTCACCCGCAACGGGTCGATCAACCTCAGCCCGGCCTGGGCCCCGGACGGCCGCCGCATCCTGTGGACCAGCTACCGCCGCGGCGAGGCCGACCTGTACCTGAAGGACCTGGTGACCGGCGACGTCCGCGCCCTGTCGTCCCGCGCGGGCGCCGAGATCGGCGGCACCTTCTCGCCCGACGGCACCCACGTCGCGGTCGCCCTCGCCACCGGCGACGACACCGATCTCCTCCTGCTCAACGCCCAGACCGGCGAGCTCGTCCGCCGCCTCACGACCGGCGGCGGCATCGACGTCTCCCCGACGTTCAGCCCCGATGGCACCAAGGTCGCGTTCGCCAGCGAGCGCAGCGGCGGCTCGCAAATCTTCGTGGTGGACGTGGCCGGTGGCACCCCCACCCGCGTCACCCGCATCGGGGGCTTCTTCACCGATCCGGCGTGGTCCCCCGACGGCGAGCGCATCGCGTTCGTCTCCCGACAGGGCGGCCGCTTCGACGTCCTCACCATCCGCACCGACGGGTCGGGCATGGTCCGCGTCACGGAGAACATGGGCGACAACGAGGACCCCACCTGGACCAAGGACAGCCGCCACCTGGTGTTCAGCAGCACCCGGTCCGGCGGGCGTCGCCTGTGGATCGCGACGGCAGACGGCCGTCACCAGCGGCCCCTCACCAGCGGAGGCACCTGGTCGCAGCCCGCCTTCGCGCCGTGATCCGCGCCGCGATCGACGTCGGCAGCCACAGCGCCCAGCTCCTCGTCCGCGACCCCTCCGGCCCCGTCCTCGTCGACCATGCACGTGTCACGGCCCTCGCGCGCGGCATGGGCGAGCACGGCCCCCTCCAGCCCGAGGCAATCGCACGGCTGCTCACCGTCCTCAGCGACTTCGCCGACGTGCTGCGGGCCCACGGCCTCTCCCCCGCCGACACGCCCGCGCAAGCCACGTCCGCCCTTCGGCGGGCCTCGAACCGCCGCGACGTCCTCGCGCGTGTGGCCGACCACACCGGGTTTCGGCTCGCGGTGATCGACGGCACCGAGGAGGCTGCACGCAACGCCGCCGGCGCCCTGTCCGATCGCGCCATCCTGCCAGGCGACGCGTCGAGCATTCTGGTCGTCGACATCGGCGGGGGGAGCACCGAGCTCGTCCTCGACACCCCACGCGGCGGATGGCGCCACAGCCTCGAGATCGGGAGCGTCCGCCTGGTCGAGACGTGCCTTCCCGGAGACGATCACTGGACGGAGGCCGGGGAGGCCGCGATGGCGCGCGCGGTCCAGGCCGCCCTGTCCGAGGTGGCGACGCCCCCAAGGGTCGACGCCGTCGTCGCGATCGCGGGCACCGCCACCACCCTTGCCACCCGCCTCGACGGACGCACCGTGCACGATCCCACCGTCCTGCATGGCCGTCGGCTGCACGTCGCCGAGCTGACGGCGCTGACCGACCGCTGGCGAGGGTCCACCGGGGCCGCGCGCCGCCTGGATCTGCCCGCGGATCCCGAGCGCGCCGGCCCGGTCCCCGGCGGCCTCACGTTGCTGCGCGCGATCCTCTCCTGGTGCGGTCAGGACGCGGCCATCGTCTCCCGTCGCGATGCGCGATGGTGGTTGACCGGGGCGGGCACCGGGTTACCGTCGGACGGTTCGCGGGAATAGCTCAGTTGGTAGAGCACGAGCTTCCCAAGCTCGGGGTCGCGGGTTCGAGTCCCGTTTCCCGCTCCACGAATCAAGACGCCCGGCGTCCTCGTCTCCCGAGGGCTCCGGGCGTCTCGCATGATGGCCTGATCGACCCGCTTCAGTCGGTCTCCAAACCCATTTCAGTCGGTCTCCCGACTCGTTTCAGTCGGTCTCCCGACTCGTTTCAGTCGGTCTCCCGACCCGTTCCCGTCGGGTCCCCACGGGACACTCCCCGCGGGACGCAGGCGGTTCAACGCACCCCGCCATGGCCACGGCACGCAGAGTGCGCCGCGGCTGTGGTCACGCCCCGTCGTCGGCCTTGGGCGGACGGGCTGCGATCCAGGCGTCGACGGTCTTGGTGCTGAACGACACCTCCCGGAACGCCGCGTCCTCCAGGAGCGCGTGCTGGAGCGGCAGCGTGGTGGCGATGCCTTCGACCACCATCTCTTCCATCGCCCCGAGCAGCCGCCGACGCGCCTGCTCTCGGGTGTCGCCCTTGGCGATCAGCTTGGCGACCAGGCTGTCGTA
>JAUHWK010000154.1 GCA_030424555.1 bacterium
CCACCGGCGACACGTTGGTGCTGCGGCCCGACGGCAGCGTCGGCATCGAGCCCGCTGCGTTCGTGGAGTCGATGGCGCCCAGCGAGACCGTGCGCCTCGCCGCGATCCTGATGCTCGAGGCCTTCCTCGGCCGCGGGCTGCCGGCCGGGGTGGATCCCGCCCGTCTGCTCCCGCACACCCGGCACCGTCGGCCCGACCTGCCGCCCACCGCCCTGGCCCCCCTGGCCGCCGCCCTCCTCCCCGACCCCGAGGCCCGCCCCTCCCCCGCCGAGTGGCTGGCGAGCTGGGCCGAGGTCGCGGCCGTCGAGCGGATGCGGGTGGAGGCCGGTCGCCCCAACGTGCTGCTCCGCGCCGGGTACGACTCGCACATCGGTCGGGTCAAGCTGATGCAGACCCAGGTCAACCAGGACGCGATGTTCGTCGGCGCCCGCGGTCCCGAGACCCTGGCCGTGGTCGCGGACGGCATCAGCCTCAGCGACGCCGGACGGGGCGATCAGGCCAGCCGCCTCGCCGTGCAGACGCTCGCCCACGTGTGGTCCCGGCTCCAGCCTGGCCGCGTGGCCTCCACCCGGCTGGTCGACCGGGCCCTCGTGCTCGCCAACAAGGCGATCTGCGACGGGTCCCTGGATGCCGCCGACGGCGACCTCACGGGCCGCATGCCGATGGGCACCACCATCCTGGTCGTCCACGCCAACGGCAACCGGGTCCACCTCGCGTGGCTCGGAGACAGCCGGGCGTACCTGGTGGGCCCCTGGGGCGCAGCCCAGCTCACGGCCGACGACAACGTCTCCGGGGCCGCCTTCGAGGGCTGGTGCGATGGCAGCGCGCGCGCCTGGCACCCCGAGGGCCACGCCCTCGTCCGCTACCTCGGGCACTTCGACACCCACGGGGAGCCCGCTCCCTTCCAGCCCCACCACACCAGCCTGGTGCTCGCCCCGGGCGAGCGGCTGCTGCTGCTCACCGACGGCATCACCGACTACATCGCCGGCCACGAGGCCGAGCTGGTGCAGGTGGTCGCGGAGACCGGTCGCCACGGCACACCCGACATGGCGGCCCGCGCGCTGGTCAACCTCGCCAACGGCGAAGGCGGCGGCGACAACGCGACGGCCGTCATCCTCGAGTACCCGGCCGACGCCTGATCAGTCGACGGCGCGCCACATCCGACGCGCCGGCACCTGGACCAGCAGGTCGTCCCTGGGGACGAAGCCGCTGAGCATCCCGCCGTACACGCAGCCCGTGTCCAGGCCGACGACCCACGGGGCTCCGTCGCGCTCGATCCGGACGAACCCGCCGCGCGCGTCGTGTCCGAACACGATCGGCACCGTCCCCGTGTACTGCGCATGCCACGGCTGGGTGTCCGGGCCCCGGAGTGGAAACCGCCTCATCGCGATCGCCATGCCCTTGGTGGTGCCCGCGGGCCCTTGCGTGGGATGGACGCCGGCGTGGACCACCAGCCACCCCTCCACCTCGAGGAACAGCGGCAGCGCCCGGAGGTGATCGCGCCACCGGGGATCCGCCGCGTCGAGCGCGCTCACCACCGCGTGGCCATGGCTGTCACGGGGACGCCGTCCTTCGATCACGTCGATCAGGCGCGCGTCGTGGTTGCCCAGCACCGCCTGGGCGTCCCGATCCCGCAGGACCTCCCACACGCCCACCGGATCCGGTCCCTTGGTGTACAGGTCGCCGACGAGCACGAGGCGCTGGGGATCGACCTGATCCACCAGCGCCCGCAGCTCGGCCGCACAGCCGTGCACATCGCCGACGACAAGGGTGCTCACGGCCCCGCTGTATCCGCCCCGGTCCCCGTCCGACACGCACCGTTCCGGGGACTTGAGCCCGTCCGCCATCCCGTGCCACACTGCCAGCGATCTCCGCGGTGTCCTGTTGCAACGCCCCCATCACCGTCCCCGCATCGACATCCTCGTCGACGAGCCGCCCGACGCCGTGCGGGCCGCGTTCGACGCCCGCATCGCGCGGGGCCTGCCTGGGGTGGTCGGGACCTCCGGCAGCCGCCACGTGTTCCTCCAGGTGGACGAGGCGAACCGGCACGTGTGGTCCCCCACCCTGGACATCACCCTGCGGGACCACGATCACGGCACCCGCGTGCTCGGCCGGTTCGGTCCCTCCGCCTCCCTGTGGACCGCGACGATGTTCGTGTACGCGCTGTCGGTGTTCCTGATCCCCGCGTCGCTGAGCGGCGCCGTCGCCCAGCGCATCACGGGTGAGCCACCGACGCTGCTGTGGGCCGTGGTCGGAGCGGCCGCCCTCGGCGTCGGCACCTTCCTTTCCACCCGCGTGGGCGCGCTGCTGGGCCACCCGCAGATGGTGTGGCTGGCCCGTGCGGTGGAGGGGCTCGGCGAGGTTCGGGCGGACGAGGCCGGCGTGCTGGATCCCCAGGACCCGCCGGGCGCGGCCTGAGGTTCGCACGACGCGACCGGTGGTTCGCGGTTAGGGCGCGGGCCTTCCCCGAGGCCTCCGTGAGCACCCTGCAGCGCATCCTTGACGCCGCGACGCGCCTGGCGGGAGCCCGTGGGCTCGACGGCGCCGGCCTGCAGGACATCGCCGCCGCCGCGGGGGTTCCGCTGGGCGTGATTCGGTACCACTTCCGCAGCCGGGAGCACTTGCTGATCGAGGCCCAGCGCCACACCTTCCGGGCGATCCACACCCGGTTCGAGGAGCGCTTCGCCCGGGGCGAGCACGGGGTCGACACCGCGATGGAAGCCCTGGATGCCCTGTACGGCGCCGTGCGCGACATGCACGCCTGGACGCCCTTCATGGTGCAGACGATGGCCCTGGCGTGCCGCGATCGCGCCCTGGGGCAGCGCTGGGAGGACTTCAACGCCGAGGCCCTGGCCCGCGTGGAGCTCGGCCTGGTCCGCGCGTTCGTGGTGCAGCTCGACGCCCTCGTCCTCCCGCCCGATCGGCTGGCCCGCGCCGTCCGCACCGGCCTGTACGGGCTGGTGGTCGAGCTGGCGGCCGCCCACACCGAGGAGGATCTGGCCCAGGTCGACCAGACCTACCAGGACGTGCGGGCCCTGCTTCGCCGGGTCGTGCTCACCCCGGGCCTGCACGCGATCTGAGCGCTTGGTCCCGGGGCCCCGTCAGTCCACGCCCATCGTCGCCAGCAGCATCCGCGCCAGATCGGTGGACGTGACGATGCCGACGAGCGCCCCCTCGTCCAGCACGGGAAGGGCGTGCAGGTCGCCAACGGAGAGCCGGCGCACGGCGACCTCTGCGGGGGCCGACGCGTCGACCGACACCACCGCCGTCGACATCCAGTCCGCCACCGTGCCCCCGTCGAGGATCACGCCGGTGTCCCGCAGCGCGGGATCCTGGGCGCGCAGTCGCTCGATCAGGTCGGTGGCGCTGAGGACCCCCACCAAGCGGCCCGCGTCCACCACCGGCAGGTGATGGAAGCCCTGGTTCACCAACAGCGTCCACGCATCGGTCAGCGTCGCCGTGGACGGCAGGGTCGTGGGATCGGCGGTCATCACGTCGCGGACGGTGTCGGGCATGGTGGCTCCAGGCTCGCGGGTCGGACCCGATCAAGCACGCTCCGTGCCAGCACCGCGCCCCGTCACGCGTCCAGATCGATCCCGAGGCGCTTGGCGAGCTCGTAGAACCGGGCGCGCCGGATCTGCAGGCGCTCAGAGGCCAGGGTGACGTTGCCCCCCGCCGCCTCCCGTGCCTCCACCAACATGCGGCGCTGAAAGGCATCCGTGGCCGCATCGAACCCGAGGCCGTCCACCATCTCCGACCAGCGATCGTCCTCCTTGGGGGCCAAGTCCTCCAGCGTGATCGGACCCGGCCGCTCCTGCATCACGACCGCCCGCTCCAGCAGGTTCTCGAGCTGTCGGATGTTGCCTGGCCACTCGCGCGACTGGAGGTAGGCCAGCGCCGAGGCGTCCACCCCCACCCAGGGGCGCCCGTTGCGCGGCGCCACCCGACGGCCGATCGCATCCACCAGCAGCGGGATGTCGGTGGGGCGGGACGCCAGGGACGGCAGGTGCAGACGCAGCACGTCGATCCGGTGCAGCAGGTCCTGCCGGAAGCGCCCCTCCTCGACCGCCGCCTCGAGATCGACGTGCGTGGCGGCGATCAGGCGGACGTCCGCGGTGCGCATCGCCGAGCCGCCCAGGGGCTTGTAGGTCCCCTGCTGGACGAAAAGCAACAGCTTGGCCTGCGCGGGCAGGGGTAGATCCCCCACCTCGTCGAGCAGCAGCGTGCCCCCCGCAGCCTGCTCGACCACGCCCTTGGACCGCGTGAGGGCGGTCGAGTGGGCCCCGGCCTCGGCCCCGAACAGCTCCGACTCCACCAGGGACTCGGGCATCGCGGCGGCGTTGAACGCGACGAAGGGACCCGCCGCCCGCGGGCTCGCGGCGTGGATCGCCTTGGCCAGCATGGACTTGCCCGTGCCGGTGGCCCCCGTGAGCAGCACCGAGGCCTCGGATCCCGCGAAGGCCGACGCCGTGCGCATCACCTCGGCCAGGGCCCGGCTGCGCCCGACCAGATCCGAGAAGCGCCCCTCCCGACGGTAGGGTGCGGTGGGATCGGTGGGCGCCACCGACGAGGCCGCGACCCGCGCCACCACCGGCTCCAGCCAGGCGTTGAGCCGCCGCAGCAGGTCGGCATCCTCGGCGCCGAACAGACCACGGTCGCTGCCTTGCAGGTACACGATCGCCCGGGCTGGGCCGTCGATTCGACCGGCCAGCACCGACTCGATCTGGTTGACCTGGATGCTGGTGCGGTGGGCGTAGCGCTGGTCGGTCAGGGCGGAGTTGACGACGATCACGTCCCGAGACGCCAAGGCCTCGTCCAGCACGCCCCGCGACAGGGCGTCCCGCACGGTCTCCAAGGAGGACGACTCGAACCCCACCGAGGTCCACCATCGGGGCGGCGAGCGGCCCGCCTCCCCCGCGTCGTGCACCGCGAGGTAGCCACGCTGCGCCCGACACGCGCGGGCCGCAACCTCCAACACCCGGCCGAGCAGGTGCTGGGGATCGCCGCTCGTCGCGCCGTCCAACAACGCGGTGAGCAGGTCGCGCTCGATGCGGGGGCCGTCCGTCGACATCGGGTCTCCGTGGACGGCGACCCTACCGAAGGCCGCTGCGGATGTCACGCACACGCAGCGGCCTTCGATCCCCCCCTTGGGTCCCCACCCCGGGACGCGCGCCCCGCCCGATCCCCACAACCGGACGGGACACGCTGCGTGGTCAGGCCCACGCAACCCCGTGCTTGCCGGCTGGCACCGAAGTGACCAGCGCGACTGGTCCACTAGACGCAGATTGCGTGCCAAACGCATGCACGCGACGAAATCCCGGTTCATTCCAAACAAGTGCGATCGCTGGGCGCCAAGGTGTCGGGTTTCCCGGACACACCCACTGTCCGCCAATCCGGACACTCATGTCGCACAGGCCCGAACGCACCACCGCCCACGGCACACGCGCCCTCTTCGTGCCCTGCGAACAGGCGAGGCGGTGTCCCAAGGCGTCACCCACCAGGATTCTGGTGAGGGATCACCCCACGCGTCGGCGCAGCGGACAGGATCGCCCCGTCCGCAGGCGCCACGAGTGGGATCAGGCGAGCGAGATCGGGGGCGCGTGCTGGCCGGTCGGCATCGACTGGAGCGACCGAACCGGGTGGTCGCCCTCGCGCAGCCACTGAATGGCCTCGACCGCCGCCCGGGCCGCGGCGATGCCCGTGAGCACCGGCACGGAGTGACGCAGGCCCGCCATCCGCATGCGGCCCTCGTCCTCACGGTTCGTGCGGCCCCGCGGCTGGTTGAGCACGAGCTGGATGTCGCCGTCCAGGATGCGGTCGACCATGTTGGGACCGTCCTCGTTGACCCGGGGCACGGTCTCGCAGTCGTAGCCGTGCTCGCGCAGGAAGCGCGCGGTGCCCTCGGTGCCAGCCAGCTTGAACCCCATGTCCCGCAGCGCCTGAGCGAGCGGGGGGAGCTGGTCCTTGAGGCGGTTGCGCGTGCTGAACAGCACGCGGCCACCGGTGGGCAGCGGCGTGCCGGAGCTGATCAGCGCCTTGGCGTACGCCTCGCCAAGCGAGTGGCCGACCCCCATGACCTCACCCGTGGATCGCATCTCGGGCCCGAGCACGCCATCGCTGCCCGGGATCTTCTTCCAGGGGAACACCGGCGCCTTCACGAACACGAGGTCCGGGCGATCCGCCGGCACCGCACCGAGGCTCGCCAGCGACTCCCCGAGGCTGACCCGGGTGGCGAGGCGCGCGAGCGGCAGGCCCCGCGACTTGGCGGTGTAGGGCACGGTGCGCGACGCGCGGGGGTTGACCTCCAGCACGAAGATCTCGCCCTCGTGGATGGCGAACTGCACGTTCATCAGGCCCACGACCCCGAGCTCCTTGGCGACGCGCGTCGTGATGTCGACGAGCTGCTCGCGGTGGGCGTCGGACAGGCGCTGGGCGGGGAGCACGCCGGACGAGTCGCCCGAGTGGACCCCGGCCTCCTCGATGTGCTCCATGATGCCGCCGATCAGGACGTCGGTGCCGTCGGCGACCGCGTCCACGTCGTACTCCACCGCCCCGTCGAGGAAGCGGTCGAGCAGGACGGCGCGGTCGTTGGACGAGTACACCGCGTCCGCCAGCGCCAGATCCAGGTCCTTGTCGTCGTAGCAGATGGTCATGGACCGGCCGCCGAGGACGTAGGACGGACGCACCAGCAGCGGGTACCCCAGGCGCTTGGCGACGATCCGGGCCTCGCCCGCGTCCCGTGCGACCCAGCCCGGCGGCTGGCGCACGCCCAGGCGGTTGAGCAGCACGTTGAACCGCTCCCGGTCCTCACACAGGTCGATCGCCTCGGGCGAGGAGCCCAGCACGGGCGCGGTGACCTGGTGGGCGATCTTGAGCGGGGTCTGGCCGCCGAACTGAAGCACGACGCCGCGCGGGGCCTCGCGATCGAGGATCGCCCGGACGTGCTCGGTGGTGCACGGCTCGAAGTAGAGCTTGTCGGACGTGTCGTAGTCGGTGCTGACGGTCTCGGGATTGCAGTTGACCATCACGCTGGTGAGGCCGGCATCCTGGACCGCGTACGCCGCGTGGACGCAGCAGTAGTCGAACTCCAGCCCCTGGCCGATCCGGTTGGGACCGTTGCCCAGGATGACGACGCGATCGGTGGGGCTCTCACCCGCCTCGTCCTCGTCCTCCCAGGTGCTGTACAGGTACGGCGTGTGGCTCTCGAACTCGGCCGCACAGGTGTCGACCCGCTTGTAGGTGCGGGTGCGACCCGCCGCGGCGACGAGGGCCTCGATCGCATCCTGCGGGACGCCCAGCAGGGTGGCGATGCGCGCGTCGGAGAAGCCCATCCGCTTGGCGTCCATCAGGGTCGCCTCGTCGAGCGCCTGGACACGGGTGCCCCGCAGGGCGCGCTCCACCTCGACGATGCGGGCGATCTGGTCGACGAACCACGGATCGACCGCGGTGGCCTCGTGGACCTGGGCCCGGCTCCACCCACGGCGAAGCGCCTCGAACAGCGCCTCCATCCGCGAGGGAGTGGGGACCTCGAGCGCCTGACGCAGCTCGGTCTCCGACCAGCCCGACCCGTCGACGTGGCCTCCCTCGAGGCTGTCGATCGCCTTGAGCAGGGCCTCGGCGAACGTGCGGCCGATGCCCATCACCTCGCCCACGGCGCGCATCGCGCTGCCGAGACGGTGGTCTGCGCCCGGCCCGAACTTCTCGAAGTTCCAGCGGGGGATCTTGACGATCACGTAGTCGAGGACGGGCTCGAAGCAGGCCGGCGTGACCTGGGTGATGTCGTTGTCGATCTCGTCGAGCGTGCCGCCGATCGCCAGCTGGGCGGCGATCTTGGCGATGGGAAAGCCGGTGGCCTTGGAGGCGAGCGCGGAGCTGCGGGACACACGCGGGTTGATCTCGATGCAGATGACGTCGCCGTTGGCGGGGTTGACCGCGAACTGGACGTTGGCACCACCGGTGGCGACCCCGACCCGGCGGATCGCCGTGAGCGCGAGGTTGCGCAGGTGCTGGTACTCGCGATCGGTGAGGGTCATCGACGGCGCGATGGTGATGCTGTCGCCGGTGTGCACCCCCATCGGGTCGAGGTTCTCGATCGTGCACACGATGATGGCGTTGTCCGCCTGATCGCGCATGACCTCGAGCTCGTACTCCTTCCATCCGAGCAGGCTCGGCTCCACCAGCACGCTGGTGACGGGGGAGGCCTCCAGGCCGTCCTGCACGATGCGGATGAAGTCCTCGCGGGTGTGGACCACGCCACCGCCTGCGCCGCCCATCGTGAAGGACGGACGGATGATCGACGGGAGACCGAAGCCCTCGAGGTGGGCCAGGGCCTCCTCGACCGTGGTGGCGATGCCGCCCTCGCACACGGGCACCCCGACCTCGGCCATCGCCTTGCGGAAGGCCTCGCGGTCCTCGGCGACGAAGATGGTCTCGGGG
>JAUHWK010000155.1 GCA_030424555.1 bacterium
TCCCGTCCCCAACCCGGACACCGGCCTCGTCGACATTCGCTTCCTGGTCGACAAGGGCCGCAAGGTCCGCATCGGCCGGGTCCGCATCTCCGGCAACGACCCCACGTTCGACAAGGTCGTCCGCCGTGAGATCCTGCTCAACGAAGGCGAGATCTACCGAGGCAGCCTGGTCGACGCCTCGCGCTTCCGCCTGATGCGCACGGGCTTCTTCGAGGACGTCGCGATCTCCACACCGCGGGGAGAGGGCGAGGACGTCCTCGACCTCAACGTGAAGGTCACCGAGCAGCCGACCGGCTCGTTCAGCCTCGGACTCGGCTACTCGAGCGTCGCAAAGCTCCAGGTCAACGCCAGCATCCAGAAGGCCAACTTCCTGGGTCTCGGGTACAACATCAACGCCCAGATCCAGTGGTCCGCGCTGCAGCGCAACGCGAACGTGTCGTTCTTCGACCCGTACTTCCTGGACTCTCGCTGGACCTTCCGCATCAACGGGTTCTGGCAGGAGCAGCGCTTCCAGTTCGACCAGTACCAGCGCGGCGCCAGCGTCGGCATCGGCCGGTACCTGGATCGGCAGGACAGCCTCACCCTGTCGCTCGACTACACGATCGAGGACGTGGGCCTCGTCTCGCTCGATGCGTTCCGCCGGCGCCTGATCGGCGGGGAGCTGTTCCGCAACGGCCTCACCAGCAGCCTGGGCCTCACCCTCACGCTGGACCGCCGCAACAACCGCCAGTTCCCGACCGCGGGGTACTTCCTCAACGCCAACATCAGTTTGTCGGGCGGGTTCAACGCGGGCGACAAGGAAGTCAGCTTGCTGGGCGGCGACTTCAACTTCGTCGAGACCCGGTTCAACTTCCGGTTCTACCAGCCGCTCATCCCCAACAGCGAATGGCTGATCCTCCGGTTCAACACCAGCTTGGGCGCGGTGTTCTCGACCGACGGGCGCGTGATTCCGTTCATCCACCGGTTCCGGGCGGGCGGCATCAACAGCGTGCGCGGCTTCCAGTGGTTCAGCCTGGGCCCCACGCTGCGCACGATTCGCTCGGACGACCCCACCTCGTCCGACGACGCCCTGGTCGTGGGTGGCACGCAGAGCTGGGTCAACAACCTGGAGCTCGAGAGCCCGATCATCAAGAGTGCGGGCATCAGCCTGGTCGTGTTCTTCGATGCGGGCAACACGTTCGGCGACCCGTGGGGCAACGGCGGGATCAACCCGCTCAAGCTGCGCACGTCGGCAGGTGCGGGGGTGCGCTGGCGCAGCCCGATCGGTCCGCTGCGGTTCGAGCTCGGCTTCCCGCTCAAGCCCCGCGAGGACGAGCGTCGGAGCGTGTTCGACTTCTCGATCGGGTCGTTCTTCTAGCCGGAGCAACCCTTCGGGAGGCCTGGCTGGCCGCCCTCACGACGCCTCGCCTTGCTGGAAGGGCCGAGGATCGGTCGAGGACGGGCTCGGGATCGGCTGGCGGGACCGTGGACCGGCCCCGCCGCCTCGATCAGAGCAGGCCCAGGCCCTGCAAGCCCTCGATCAGCGCGTCGCACGAGGCGTCCACGGACCGGTCGGCGGTGGACAGGGTGATCTCGGCGGCGGCCGGCGCCTCGTAGGGGGCGTCGATGCCGGTGAAGCCCTTGATCTCGCCCGCGCGGGCCTTGCCGTACAGGCCCTTGGGGTCGCGGGCTTCGCACGTGGCCAGATCGGTGGCGACGTGGACCTCGACGAACCGTCCGTCCGGCACCATCTCGCGCGCGGCGTCCCGGTCCACCCGGTACGGGCTGATGAACGCTGTGATGCAGATCACGCCGGCGTCGCAGAACAGCTCGGCCACCCGGCCCACGCGGCGGATGTTCTCCGTGCGATCCTCGGGCGAGAACCCGAGGTCCTTGTTCAGCTTGAACCGGAGGTTGTCGCCGTCGAGGACGTAGGCGGTGCGGCCCATCTCCAGCAGCTTCTGCTCGAGGCGCCGGGCGATGGTGGACTTGCCCGAGCCCGACAAGCCCGTCAGCCACACGACGCAGCCCTTCTGTCCCAAGACTTCCTCGCGCTCGTCGCGGGTCACGTTGGCGCCGTGCCAGGTGATGTTCGTGCTCTTCGGGGTGGACGTCGACATGGGCACTCCAGGGTGGGGGCGGCCTGTAGCCGGGCGTGACGGGTGCGTCCGTTCGTCTGCGCCATGGTGGGGGACCGGGGGCACGGATACCCTGCTGCGAGCATGGGAGGCTCCGGGTGGCGGACACGCCGATCACGATCGCGCTCGACGCCATGGGCGGAGACCATGGGGTCTCGGTCGCCATGCGTGGCGCAGCCCGGCTGTCGTGTGAGGAGTCCGATGTCCGCACGCTGTGTGTGGGCGACGTCGAGGCAATGCAGGCTGTCCTCGACGAGGTCCCGCACGATCCGTCCCGCCTGGTGCTCGCCCCCGCCCGGGGGGCGGTCCCGATGGACGCCAAGCCCTCTGCGGCGCTGGGCCAGCTCCCGGACTGCTCGATCCTCACGGCCTGCCGCCTGGTCTCGGACGGGGCGGCCGACGCGGTGGTGAGCGCCGGCCACACGGGCGCCACGGTGCTCGCCGCCGCACGGCACTTCTCACGCCTGCCCGGCATCCGGCGTGCCGCCCTCGCCAGCGTGTACCCGACGGCTGGCGCACGGGGCCCGCACGACGATCCGTTCGCGCTCATGCTCGACGTGGGCGCCACCCTCGATGCCAGCGCGGAGGATCTGGTCGGCTTTGCGGTGATGGGGTCGGCCTACTCGTCAGTGATCTCCGAGGTGGCCCGTCCTCGTGTCGCGCTCCTCAGCAACGGCACCGAGGCGAACAAGGGCACGCCCGAGATCGTGGCGGCCCACCGCCTGCTGTCCGCGGGCGGGCTGGAGTTCGTCGGCAACGTGGAGGGCCTCGACATCCCCAAGGGCACGGTCGACGTGGTCGTGTGCGGGGGCTTCCTCGGCAACGTCGTCCTCAAGATGCTGGAGGGGATGGGGGACGTGCTGCGCACGCTCACCGAGGAAGCGTCGAGCCGGAGCCTCCAGTGGCGCCTGGCCCTGTCCATGCTCGAGGGGGGCCTGTCGGAGATCGATCGCCTCACCGACTGGGAAGCCTACGGTGGCGCACCGCTGCTGGGCCTGGACCATCCGGTCATCAAGGCGCACGGACGGTCGCAGGCCCGCGCCATCCGCAACGCGTGCAAGGTGGCCGCCAAGACCGTCCGCGGCGATCTGGTGGGACGCATCCGACAAGGCGTCGAGGCGATGCCGGCCCTCACCGGAGACGCCGCATGAGCTGGGACCAACGCACCCAGGACCGGGCGTTCTACGTCGTGCTGGCAATCTCCACCCTCACCGTGGTGGCGCTGTTCTGGCCGTACATCGACGTGCTGGTGTTCGCGACGGTGACCGCCAGTGTGGCCTCGCCGGTCCAGGAGAAGCTCCTCGCCGCCATCCGTCGTGCGCCCCGGATCGCCCGTGTGCTGGACCTGCTCGGCGGGGCCTCGCTGTGGTCGGCGCTGGCGGTGGCCCTGCTGTTGGCGCTGGTGGTGTTCATCCCGCTGACGCTGGTGGCGCTGCAGTTCGTCGCCGAGGCGATCCACCTGGTGGATCGGGCAGCGGAGTGGGTGGCGAGCGGCCGGCTGGACGTGATGCTGCAAGACCTGCGATCCGCCCTGCGGCCCGAGTCGTTGCCGCCGTGGTTGGCGCCGTATCTCCCGCAGGATGTGGATCTGTTCGAGAGCCTGGCGGCGCCGCTTCGCACCGGCCTCACGGGGAGCCTGGGCGTGCTGTCCAACACCTTGCCGGGCTTGCTGGGGTCCCTGGCGTCGGGGCTGATCGACGGGACGCTGTATGTGCTGGCCGTGATCACGATGCTGGCCGAGGGCCCCGCGATCATGAAGTTCTTGTACCGGCTGTCTCCGCTGGACGACGACTACGAGCGCCGCCTGGCTGGGGTGTTCCGGGAGTTCTCGGTCAACATGGTGGTGGGCAGCCTGGCGACGGCATTCGCGCAGGGGGTGGTCGCCACGCTGGGGTTCTGGTGGGTCGGCCTGCCGCGGCCCGTGTTCTTCGGCGTGCTCACGGCGGTGGCCTCGTTCGTGCCGGTGGTGGGCACTGCCGTGGTGGTCGCGCCAATCGTCGCGTACGTGGCGGGGGAGCATGGCGTGGGCACGGGCCTGGGCCTGCTCGTGTACGCGCTGGTGGTGATCGGCTCGATCGACAACGTCCTGCGTCCGCTGTTCATGCGCGGGTCGAGTGCGATCCACCCGCTGCTGATCTTCCTCGCCGTGTTTGGCGGGATGGCGTGGATGGGCATCACGGGCGTGCTCGTGGGCCCGGTGCTCGTCGCGTTCTTCCTGGCGCTGACGCGCATTCGGGACGAGGAGTTCGGCGGACACCCGTCCCGCTTCCCGATGTCCTGACACGACAAGAGGAGGGCGCTCCAAGCGTGGGAAGCCCTCCGTCGAGGCGCAACGAGGTCAAACGGGCAATGGCGGTCTGACGAGGCGATCGGTCGGCGGGGTCGCCGATCGATCACTCCATGTCGTCGTCGTCGCCGTCCGAGGCCCAGTCTCGCCAGCTCTGGCCCGACGTGCGGCGCTGACGCTGCGGGCCGCGGGGCGCGCGGGGACGGGCGGCGTCCTCCGCGGGCTTCTTGGCCTTCTGCTTGCGCTCGGTGCGTCGGATGCGGGCGTCGTCCCAGGCGCCCTCGTCGCCCTCGGGGGGCGGACCGGGAGCCCAGTCGCCACCACCACCACCACCGCCACCGCGAGGGGGCGCCGGGCGGGGCGGCATGCCGCCACCGCGTCGGGCGACGACCGGGGCCGCACCAGGACGGTCACGGGGGGGGCCCGAGCGAGGACCGCCCGGGCCGCGGGGGCCACCAGGGCCTCCGGGACCACGCGGGCCGCCGGGGCCGCGCGGACCGCCGGGGCCGCCACCTGGACCGCCACGGCGGTCCTCGGCGAGGTCGACCCGAATGTTGCGCCCGTCGACGACCGCGCCGGTCATCTGCTCCATGGCGGAGCGGGCCTGGTCGGGGGTGGAAAAGCGGACGAACCCGAACCCGCGGGAGCGACCCGTCTCACGATCGAGGATCACCCGGGCCTCCGTGAGCTCGCCGAACGGAGAGAAGGCGGCGCGGAGGGAATCGTCGGTGGTCTCGGAGGCGAGGCCCCCTACAAACAGCTTGTTGGACATGGTGGGTCCGAATGTCTTCCTTGCAGCGAGACCCGACGGTGGGCCTCCCCGCGGGGGATTCTGTCACCTCTGCCCCTGGAGGGCAAGGGAACTCGGCACCATCCGGTCGAGGTCATGGTGCCGATGCGGTGCCGACGGTGGCACGGCGGCGCAGGAATCCTTCCCAGTCGGTCGGACCCGAGGGGGCGGGTGGGGCATCGTCCGGGAGGAGGTCGAGCGCGGTCTGCACCGAGGAGAGGGCGGGGTGAAGCGCTGGATCCTCAAACAGCTGCAGGGCGTCCTCGGCGGTGACGAGGCGGCGACGCACGGCATCCTGGACCCAGCCGACGAGGGCGTGCACGCCCCACGGGTGGGCGTGGGCGCTCGCCAGCTGGACGCGCACCGCGCCGGCCCACGGAATCCGTCCACGGGCCGCGAGCACGAGGGCCGCTTGGGACCAGTCGAACACGACGTCCACCCGTCGACCGAGCGCGCGGTACAGCGACAGCGGCACGTGCTCGTCCACCCGAATGAACACGCCGTCCACCACATCGACGCGGGACAGGCGTCGCAGCGAACGCACCGCGTGGTCGATCTGGTCCTCGTATGAGCCGCCGGCGGTCATGACCCGGACCATCTCGTCCTCGTCCACGCGGCCGGCGAGCACCTCGGCGTACAGCGCGTAGATGAGCGCATCGACCTCGGCATCGTCGCCAAACAGGGTCTCGCGCGCATGGGCGGGCTGGCCGAGTCGGTGGGCGAGCAGGGCGGGCAGCTTGTACCCGAGCTGTCCCCGCACGGCGCGGAACCGTCCTCGACGCAGGTTGCGGAGGTTGTCCTTGAGGATCAGACGGTCGACCCGCACCCCGTCCAGCGCGAGCTTGGCCTCGAGCACCTCCCGCATCTGGGTGGGGCTGCCGCTCACCACGGTGACGGAGGCCTCGGGGTCGTGGTCGGACAAGCCCCGCAGGAGGGCGTCGGCGCCGGGCACGGTGCGCTTGTCGGTGGCTGCCTCGAGCGCGCTGCGGACCAGTCCTCGCACCGAGCGAATGTCGGTCTGCAGGTAGGTGCGATCCAGGTCCCAGATGTAGGTATGCACGCGCGTTCCGTGGGGGACGCAGCCGACGGTGGCCCGCCCGTGGGCCAACCGATATCCCGACCGGATGGGAGGACACCGATGAACGCCCGACCCGAGTTCCAGCTTCCCGAGTTCGATCTCGCCACCGCCAAGGTCGCCGATGTGCGTGCTGCCCTGTACGAGACGGGCGCCGTGCGGTTTCCGTCCTTCGCCGATCCCGACGAGGTCAAGGCGCTGCAGACCGCTTGGCAGGAGCTGTCCGATCGCTTCGTCGCCGAGGACCGCACGTGGGTCCACGGCATCCCGATCAAGTACGGCCAGCGCGCCGACGGCACCCGGTACGTGCAGCGGTTCGCGTTCGCGAGCCTGTTCCACGAGCGCTTCCACCAGTTCTTGCACGACGGCCGGTTCGACAAGGTCCGCGCGATCTGTGGCGACGCCATGCGCATCGGGGATCGGGAGCGCGATGGCCTGGTGATCAACTGCTACCGCAACGAGCCGGGCAGCCGGTACAAGCAGCTCGGGTGGCACACCGACGGCCTGCGCAGCCTGTTCTACGGACGCCTGCCGGGCCCGATGTGGAACGTCGGGTTCTACCTGGACGACTCGCCCATCGAGAAGGGCGCGCTCCGCCTGCTCCCCAACAGCCACACCCAGGGCTTCTGGGACATGCTCACCCGCAAGCTGTACTTCGTGGACAAGCGGGACGACCCCGACGAGGTCATCCTCGAGGCCCTCGCCGGCGACCTCACCATCCACGACGGCCGCCTGTGGCACCGGGTCGGTCAGGCCACGCTCGAGGGCCTCGCGAGCCAGCGGCGCACCATGTACATTCCGATGGTCACGGGCCCGTACCAGCCCAAGGACGAGAACAGCAGCACGCCGCTGTACCACCACCTCCAGGGCATCACGGGCTGATGGCGCGCGGGAGACGGCGCACCCCGGTCTCCCGGCCCGCGCTCGCACTGTCCTCGGATGGCGACCGCGCGACCGCGTCTCGGCTGGAGCGTGTGCTCGCGCACGAGGGTCGGATCGACCGGGTGACCCACGGGTTCCACACCTACCCGGCGGGCCTGCACCCCGACGCCGCCGCGGATCTGGTCGCGATGGCGCCCGCGGGGCCGGTGCTCGATCCGTTCTGTGGGGGCGGGACCGTGTTGGTCGAGGCGCGCTTGGCGGGGCGCGCGAGCGTCGGACGGGACGTGTCGCCGGTGGCACGGCTGGTCTCCGCGACGCGGGTCGCGTGGACGGACGAGGCGCTGCGCACCACGATGCGCTCCACGGCCCGCAAGCTGGCGGCTACGGCGCACGAAGCCCAGGACGAGCCGCCGGCCCGCATCCTCGACGCGGTGGGGGACTGGTACGAGCCGCACGTCCGGTGGGAGCTGGAGTCGCTGCGCCGTGGCATCGCAGCCGCACCCCCCGAGGCGCGGTCGCTGCTGTGGGCTGGCTTGTCGTCGATCCTGGTCAAGGCTTCGCACCGTCGGAGCGACACCAGCGCACGCAGGGCGGAGCAGCACCGGCCTCCTGGCACCACGGCGGTCCTGTTCCACAAGCGGGTGCGCGAGCTCGGGCGTCGGCTGGAAGCCCTGGAGGCGGCCCTCGGGCCCGATCCGGCGCCGTGCGACGTGGTCGATGGCGATGCGCGGACGACCCCGCCGGGCGGTGGGTTTGCCCTCGTCGCCACCTCGCCGCCGTACCCCGGCACGTACGACTACCTGTCGATGCAGGCGCTCCGCGAGGCGTGGCTCGGGGTGCGGGGTCCGCGTGCGCTGGAGATCGGTCCGCGTCGCGACTGGCGTGGGGATGCCGGCGGGGCGCGCGCGGCGTGGTTCGACGCCACCGTGGCGTGGATGGGGGCGGCGGCTGCGGCGCTCCGTCCCGGAGGCTGGATGGCGATCGTGATCGGCGACGGGCACGATGATCTCGGGCTGATCGACACGCTCCAGGCCTCCTGGGACGCGGGCCGATCGGTCGGGCTGGTGCCCCATGCCCACGCCACGGCCGAGCGGCAGGATGTGGGCCGCGGTGTGGTCCTCGGCGAGCATGCGATCGTGCTGACCAAGGCGTAGTCGGGGCGGGCGGTGGACGCGGGGGACCGGATCCCGTAGAGTCCGACGGCGCACCAACAACCCCCTCGTGGAGGCCGGATGAGCACACGGATCCTGCTTGCGGACGACCA
>JAUHWK010000156.1 GCA_030424555.1 bacterium
CACGCTCCCGGTGTCCAGGCGCTTGGTGACGACCAACACCCCGGTGTGGATGCCCTCGCTGTTCATGCGGTGGCTGCCGACGTAGCGGTCGAGGGCCTGCTGCAGGGCGGAGATGTCGTACGTGGCGGACACGCCAAACCGCCCGAGCAGGTTCTTCTTGCCGAAGATGTCTCCCGCGATCGACCGGTACACGGTGGTGAGCTCGTCGGCGGACATGCCCACCGCGAGGCCCGCGGCCTGGATCGCCCCGGTGGACGTGCCGGCGATCAGGTCGAAGTAGTCGCAGAGCAGGAGATCCGGGTCGGCGTAGCGCTCCCGCAAGGTGCGCTCAAGGTGGCGCAGGAACGCGACGGTGATGATGCCTCGGGCCCCGCCGCCATCGAGGCACAGGATGCGCTTGGGGGTGCCGTCGGCGCGCAGGTGCTCGTCGCGGTGACGACGGCGGATCGGCGCGCGCAGGGGGCGCAGCGCGATGGGGGAGTACGTGGATCGGAAGGTCGCGTCGTCGATCGGGTAGATCTCTCCGCCCGGGTTGCGGACCACCCAGGCCTCGGCGTCGCCTTGGGACGCGGGCCCCTCGACGTGGCCGTCGATCTCGGTGCGGACGGTGAAGGGCGTGCCCGGCTGGTAGCCCCACACCAGCGACTTCTTGCGGTAGCGGTGGGCGATGCCTGACTCGGACGGGACGTAGGTCTCGTCGAACGCGCCGGCGTCGCACCCGTGGATGTCGCCCGTGGGCTGACCGGCGGCGTCGAGCACGATCAACAGCCAGTCGCCCGCCTTGAGCGACTGCTTGCCCCAGGACTTGTCGAAGGTGGCGGGATCGTCACAGCGGAAGGCCAGGACCTCCGCGGTCTTGCGGAACGGACGCGCCGCCGCCTCGTCGAACTCCAGAAAGTCCATGACGCTCTCCCCCGTGCGATCGGTCCGGTCTCGTCGCCCTGTGCTGGACTTCGGCGCGCCGGCACCGCCTCCCAGGGACGCGGTCGAGTAGTATCACCGGGCGCACCCATCACGAACCCGGAGGCTGCGATGCCCGCCCAGGCCAAGACCGTCGACCTGACCACCCAGGTCCCGCCGAGCCTCGACTCCGACCATGAGGCCCTCCTCGATGACGCGCCCGATGAGGTGGCCGCGTCCGCGCGCGCCGAGCTCGCCACGCTCGACCGGCACTCGCGCGCGTTCCTCACCATGGTGCGCTCGGCGATCTCGGGCTGGTCGTCTCCGACGTCGCTGGACGTGGCGCCGCCCGCGCACCACGCCACCCTCAAGAAGGCGACGCTGCCGTTCGCAGCCCTGTACCTCCCGGTGGAGGATGAGGACTGGCCGGCGTCGGGCATCGTCCGCAACGTGGCCATGCGCGCGCTGCGCAGCCCGCTGTTCCCGCTGACCGATCAGGACGGCACCTGGCAGTCGGAGGCCGAGGGGGTGGCCGGGCTGCAGGAGGCGCTGCCACCCTCCATCCTCCCCGCACCCACCAACACCTGGACCGAGATGCGGTCGGACGAGGCGATGTCGCGCATCGCGTTCGCTGGACTCGGTGCGCTGCGTCTGGCGCCACTGGAAGATCCCAGCAAGGATCCGGATGGCGCGGTCTGGGTGAGCGACTGGGCCTTTCTCAGCGATCTGGCCGTGCGGCCTGGGTTCGAGAAGTACGGTGCGATCGCGTTCTTCGACCGTCACCAGAACCCCGTCCGGATCCACTGGTGTCACGCGCGACGCGACGTGCGGCCCGGCGATGCCGAGTGGGACCACGCGAAGTGGGCGTGGCGTTGCAGCCTGCTCGTCGGCACGACCGTCACCGATCACCTGGTCGGCGTCCACTGGCTGATCGGCAACCTCGTCACCACCGCAGTGCGGGAGAGCTTCGACACGGATCACCCGCTTCGACGCCTGTTCAAGCCGTTCACGTTCCGCACGATCACCATCAACTACAACGCGGTGTTCAGCCTCTGTCCCACCCGCGGCTTCGTCCACCGGGCGACCGCGCTGACCGCGGAGGCGCTGCGCGAGGCGCTGGGCGCGTCGGTGGGCATGTGGCACTACACGACCGCACCGGAGATCATGCAGCGCAAGCAGGCCGAGGCGCTCGGCGAGGACTTCCCGTTCGTCACCGATGGGCTTGCGTACTGGCATGTCGTGCGCCGCTTCGTGGAGCGGTACGTGCAGGCGTACTTCGGGGGGGATGCGGCCGTGCGCGACCCCCAGGTGCGGCACTTCTGGGAGCGCATCTCGAACGCCACCGAGGTGATGCAGATCCGCCCCCTCACCGAGGACAACCTCATCGACATGATCACGCAGTTCATCTGGTGTGTGACCGGGCTGCATGAGCACGTGGGCGCGGTGGTCGAGTACGTCACCAACCCGACGTTCGCCGGCACCAAGATCCGCCCCGGCACCGAGATGAGCGACGTCCAGACCAGTGTGCAGGCCCTGTTGATCCTCGGCCTGACCGGGCTGAAGCAGCCTCAGCTGATCGAGGACTTCACGCACATCGCGCTGGATACCCGCGGTCAGCAGCTGTTCCGGGACTTCCAGAAGGACCTGGTCGCGTTGTCCGCGGAGATCGATCGCAAGAACGAGACCCGGCGGTTCCCGTACAACATGTTCAACCCGCGGTTCCTGGAGTGCTCGGTCTCGATCTGACGCGCCCGGTCAGGGCGCTCAGGACGATCGGGGTGGCGGCATGCTCGCGGTCATCTCCACCGTGTCGACGGTGTCGGGATCGGAGCGCTCGCCCTCCAGGCAGCGGTCGATGTACAGCGCGGCCGGCCGGTCGGACGGACAGGCGTCGAGACAGGCCTCGAACTGGGTGCGGGCCAGCGCGAACCGTCCGTCCTCGAACAGGGCGACGCCCGCGTGCCACGCCATGATCTCCTCGCGCTTCTGCCGCGCGATGGCCAGGGGGTTGGCGTCGAGGACCTCGTACACGGCGATGGGGTGGGACTTGCCCTTGGGGACCACCCGACCCACCATCCGCACCTCGGGCCCGCCCGGCGGCAGTCCAGAGGCGGTCTCCTCGCCGATCAGCATCGGGACATCGTACTGGCGGGTCATGGTCTCCAGGCGGGCGGCGACGTTGACGGCGTCTCCGACCACCCCCCGGACCATGCGCTCATCGCTTCCGAGGGTGCCGATCATCAGCGGGCCGGTGTTGAGCCCGATGCCGACCTTGAGCGGGGCAGCCCCTTCGGCGACGAGCTCTTCGTTGAGGTCGCCCAGCGCGGACAAGATGCCCAAGCCCGCGCGGACCGCCTTCTCGGCGCCGTCGGCGAACAGGGCCATCACGCCATCGCCCAGGTACGCATTGACGAAGCCTCCGTGCGCCTGCACGGAGGGCTGGACCGTCCCCAGGAAGCGGTTGATCAGGCTGAACGTGTCCTCGGATCCCAGGCGCTCGGCGAGGCCGGTGAACCCACAGATGTCGATGAACAGGATGGTGATCGTGCGCAGCACCTGATCGCCGACGCGCACGTCCAGGATGTTGTCCTGCTCGAGGAAGCTGAGGAACTGCGGCGGAGTGAAGCGCTCGTAGGCACGGGTGAGGATGGTCTGGGCCTCCAGCGCCTCCTCCAGCTTGCCGAACAGCAGCGTGTTCTCCAGCGAGATCGCCGCTTGGGATGCAAGGACCTCGACCACCCGGACGCGGTCGGGGGGGAACGCGCGGCGGGCGTCGCGGTGGCCCACGTACACGACGGCGACCAAGTCGTTGCCCTTGAGCGCGGGGACGCACAGCACGGACGCGGGGGGGATGGTGGTGTCGGCGAACCAGGGGCCCTCACTGGCCGCATCGTCGAGGACGATCGCCTTCTTCTGGCGCGCGACCCGGCGGATGATCGGGGCGATCTCCGGCCGCACCTCCTCGGGCGCCTGCGCGGTGGACGACGGGTAGATCTCGGCGCCGAGGGCGTCGTCTCCGGACACCGACGCCTCGGCGGCCACCACGAGGTGGTCGTCCCGCATCAGCGCGATCAGGGCGTGGTCGCCTCCGGCGTTCTGGAGGATCACCCGCATCAGCGAGGCGATCAGGGCGTCCAGGTGGGCGGCCGAGGACACGGCCTGGCTCGCGGAGATCACGCTGGCGACATCGATGGACTGGGTGTCCTCGTGGTGCAGGGTGCCTTCCCGCGTGAGGCCTTGGGTGAGGGTGCGGGTGGTGCGGGTGGACTCGGAGCCGAGGAGCAGGGCGCCGTCGAGCTCCGACAGCACCGGCAGCCGGGCGGTGCCGTCCCAGGCCAGCCAAGCGGCGCGGGCGTCCTCGAGCAGCCCCTGGGCCATCCGAAGGTGCCGGCGGCGGATCGCGGCGCGCCCTGCCCACTCCAGGCACATCGCCTCCTCGTGGAGGATCCCGGCGGTGCGGACCTGGCGGATCGCCTCGTCGTAGTACCGGATCGCCTCGTCGTGGCGTCCCTGGAGGTCGGCGAGATCGGCCTTGAGCAGCGAGACCTTGTGGGCGAACGACAAGGGACCCGCGGCGGCCCAGCGCTCCAGGAACGCCAGGCTCTTGCGCGCGGCCTTCATCGGCGCGCCGTGGGGCGTGCCGCGCTCCCGCATGATCCGTACCCACGCCAGGCCCGCGACGAGGTGGAACGGGGCGAGGTCGGGGGAGGCGGGGGTGTCGACCTCACGCGCCGTGGCGTCGAGCACGTGGGCTTGCAGGTCCTCGGTGGTGCCGAACAGCAGGGACAGGAAGGCCTGCTTCATCGCGATCTGGTGCAGACCGGACCGATCGTCCCCGGCCTCCATCTCCGCGCGGACGGCGACGGGGTCGAAGTGGGCGCCCGACAGCACGGCGGGATCGGGCGCCTCGCCGCGCAAGCACGCCACCAGCTGCAAGATCTGGGCGATCGCGTGCACGCTGCGGGGCTGGGCGAGCTCCTCACATCGCGCAAGGTCCGCCTCGGCCAGGCGGCTGACCTCGTCGAGCTCCATGCCGGAGAGGAAGGCGAGGTTGGTGCGGTTGTACGACGCGAGGGCCGCGTACTCGGCGTCTCCCGCCTCCCATGCGAGGGCGCGCGCGCGATCGTACTTGTCGACCAGCGCGCGAAGGGCGCTGTGCCGCGCGTCCACGAAGCCGAGGGCGAGGACCTCCACCTTGCCTGCGAGGTGACGGCTCTCCGGACGCTCGGCGAGCTCGCGGGCGAACACGGTCCACTCTCGGGCGCGGGCGAGGTCGTCCCGGACGGCGAGGAGGAGGAAGGCCCACGCAGCCGCGGCATGGGCCGACCCTCCTGACACGCCGTGGCGAAGGGTGAGGGCCACCTCCCGGCACACCATCACGGGCAGGAGCTGGGTGCCGGCGTAGTACGCGGGGGCCGCCGCATCGATCAGCAGCTGCATCGCGGCGTCGACGACCGGATCCTGGTTGATCGGCAGGGCGCGGAGATCGGCGAGCTGGATGTTGCGCGCCCGGAACATCATCCACAGCACGGTCACGCCGACCGACACCTTGGAGGGGGCGCGGGGGATGGACACGCCGACCCACCGGAGCGCGGCGAGGCTGTGGTCCAGGGCGAGTCGGAACCGGAGGTCGGAGACCGCGTGGCGGAGCCGAACCCGCTGCACGGCGACCTTGTCCAGGGCGTCGGCGGCGTGAGCCATCGCAACCTCGGCGTGGTCGCGTCGCTCCTCCACCTCGGGGCACAGCAAGCTCGCCTCGGCGGCGGCGAGGTGCAGGTCGAGGGTGATTCGTCCCACCCGGTCCCAGCCGTCGGGACCCACCAGGCGAACCCCGAGCTCGGCGTAGTCCAACGCGGCGCGGAAGGCGGCGGCTCGGAACGCGCTGTGGGAGGCGGCGAGGAACAAGGTGGCGGCCTGGTCGCGCTCCCCAGCCTCCGAGAGGTGGTCGACCGCGAGGGACAGCTGATCGGCGGCGCCGAATGGCTCGCCGCCGTGCTCCTGGTACGCGGCCATCCGTCGACGGCCGACCTGGAGGTGGACGGACTCGCGCCGGGCCGCGCTCCAGGACGCGATGGCGGCCTCGTAGGCGGCGTCGTGTACGAACCGGACCTGGCCGGTGGCCACCTGCTCGCCGAACGCCGAGAGGTCCTCGCGAGACCAGGCCTGGGCCTCGGCCCATGCGTCGCCGAGAGACTGGAGCATCCCGGCGTCGATCGCCGCGATCAGGCCCCGGCCGAGGCGGGCGATGCCATGCCCGGCGAGGGCGCGCAGCTCGTCCAGCGCCACTTCCTTGCCGACACACGCCGTGGTGGCGAGCACCTCTCGTGCGTCGTCGGAGAGGTCGGAGATGCGCCGCGCGAGGAGCTCCCCCACGTTGGCGGTGGGGGGAAGGGCATCGATGGTCTCCAGCGACCAGCTCCACCGGCCGCGGGCGACGTCGAAGGTGACCACCCCGTCGTCGACCAGGCGGTTGAGGAACTGGTGGACGAAGAACGCGTTCCCGCCTGTCTTGTCGTGGATGCGGGTGGCCAGGCCGGCAATCTCGGCCTCGGGGTGGCCCAGCGCGTCGGCGAGGAGGTGGCGGACGTGCTCGACCGACAGCGGCTGCAGGTCGATCGTCTGGAAGGGGTGGCGCAGGATCCGGTGCAGCGGATGGGTGGCGTCGACCTCGTCGGAGCGCCACGCCAGGAGCACCAAGGGCGTGCCCGAGGTGTCGGGCGCCAGCAGGCGATCGAGCACATCCAGGGTGCCGGTGTCGACCCACTGCAGGTCGTCGATCAGCAGCACCAGGGGCGTTCCGGGTGCGTGGTAGGCCCGCAGCATGCGCACGAGCATGTCGAGGACGCGCTGCTTGGCCTCGCCGGCCGGAAGCTCCGGGTAGGGCGGTTGGGGCCCGATCAGCAGCTCGATCTCGGGGAAGACCCGCTGCAGGAGCCCACCCTCGTCGCGGATCGCGTCCGAGAAGCGTCGCTGGTGGAACGCCAGCTCGTCCTCGGAGCCGCCCTGGATCGTCTCCACGATCTGTCGCATGATCCCGAGCAACGGGGCGTAGGGCTTGCGCCGGACGGCATCGCAGGCGCCTCGGGCCAGCACGCCACGTCGCCCGAGGTGCTGCACCAACTCCCGGGCCAGTGCGGTCTTGCCGATGCCGGTGGGACCGGGCAGCGCGAACACGGCCCGCTCGCCGGTGCGCGTGCGCGCCAGGCCGTCGACCAGGCTGCGGACCGCGTTGTCGCGGCCGTACAGGCGCTCCGGCGTGAGCAGGGTGCCACGGCGATCGGTGGTGCCGAGCACCAGCTCGTTGGGGTCGCCGCCCAGCCGGATCCGCTCGACGATCGCCTCGAGATCCTGCGCCACCGCGCTGGCGAGCTGGTAGCGGTCCTCGGGGTCCTTCTCGAGCAGGCGCAGGAGCAGATCGCCGACGACGGGGGGGATCTCTTCGCGCAGATCGCAGGGGTGGCGGGGCCGACGGGCCACCGTGGCGTGGACCAGCTCGAGGTCGCCGTGTCCGACCACCGGCGCCCGGCCCGTCAGCAGCGCGTACAGGGTGGCGCTCAGCGAGTACAGGTCGGTGCGCAGATCGATCGAGCGGTTCATACGCCCGGTCTGCTCTGGGGAGAGGTAGCCGAGCGTCCCCTCCAGGCGTCCGGTGCCCTGGGTCTCCGACACCTGGCGGGACAGCGACGTGGCGAGGCCGAAGTCGATCAGCCACACCATCCCGTTGGGATCGACCATCACATTGGACGGGTTGATGTCGCGGTGGGTGATCCCCGCGGCGTGGATCCCGGCGACGATGCGCGCGAGCTTGGCGCCCAGGGTGAGGGCCTCGGCGATCGGGATGCCGTCGACCATCCGGGAGAGCAGGGTGGTGCCCCGGACGAAGCTGACCTCCAGGGTGGTGCCCAGCGGGGTCGACAGCATGCCCATCGCCTTGGGCACGCCCGGAAGGTCGAGGGCGCGCAGGATCTGGAACTCGTGGTGCAGGCGCCACCGGTTGCGCTTGCCCTTGGCGCCTGGCGAGACGCTCTTGAGCGCGACGGTCAGGTTGCCGTCGACGCGTGTCGCCCGGTGGACGATCGTCCGCTCGCTGCGGAACAGCGGCACGACGTCCCGGAACCCGGGAAGCTCGATCCGGCTGGGGGTGTTGGTCAGCGTCGATGCCACGTGAGCGAATCCGGATCGACGCCCGTCTTGCCGTTGATGTCGGGCGTCGGGGTGGGGGAGAGACGCCAGTCGGTGTCCCGGGCGAGCGAGGCGACGAGCGCCTTCCACATGCGGCCTGCGGTGTTGTTGACCGCACCCGCGCATCCGTAGGGGGATCCCCCTCCGTCGGGCGGGCCGAAGGGCATCACCTTGGCCTTGAGGGCGGGGTCGTCCAGGTAGCGCTCGGGACGGAACGCCGCGGAGTACACGAGGATGTCGAAGCCGTTGCGCTGCGCCGTCGCGCTGATGCCCTTCAGCACCTGCGCGGTGAACGACACCTCCGCCACGTCGCCCGCCCCGCAC
>JAUHWK010000157.1 GCA_030424555.1 bacterium
TACCACGCCCACCACGTCACCCCAGCCATCGACGCCGCCACCCAGCCCTTCTTCGACGCGGTCGCCCCCCACTGGCCGCCACGGCGCGCCTTGCTGGACCGCGACTACGTCGACATCGCCTGTCCGTTCGAGCCGGTCCCCCACCCGGCCCTTCGGATCGCGCACGACTGGACCGCCGAGCAAGCCCTCGCCTACGTCGGGACCTGGTCCTCCACCGCCCGGTGCCGCGCGGCCACCGGCACCGATCCGGTCGCCGCCGTGGCCGACGCCGTCCGGGAGGCCTGGGGACCCGGGCCACGCACCGTCACCTGGACCACCTGCGTGGTCACAGTCCGGGTGCGCTGACCCCGTCTCCGGCAGCGCACCATCCCGAGGCCAAGCACGGCGTTTCCCAAGGACGCCCCGTGGGCTCACCCCTGGGCGAGGATCGTCCGCACCGTGTCCAACGCGACGTTGCGGCCGGACACCAGCACCACCACCGGGCCCTCCTCGGCCGTCACCAGCCCCGCCCGACACGCCGCGACGGTGGCCGCCGCCGAGGGCTCGACCAACAGCTGGTGCTCCGCGATCATCCACCGCACCGCGTCGTGGATGGCGTCTTCGTCCACCCCCACCGCGCCGGCGAGGCGGGCCTGGAGCACCGCGAAGTTCGCCATCCCGAGGCCGCCCTCCAAGCCCCCCGCCAGCGTGGGAACCGCCTCCATCGCCGTGATGGCCTCTCCCCGGTCCAGCGACGCCCGAAGCGCACCGGCCTGTGCGTGCTGGACGCCCCAGATCGCCACGGGACGATCGTGCCACGAGGCCGCCAGGCCCATGCCGGCGCCCAGCCCGCCGCCCCCGACGGGCACGACGATCGACGCCACGTCGGGGCACTGATCGACGATCTCCGTGAACAGCGTGCCGCCGTTGCCGAGGACCACGTGGGGGTGCTCGAACGCCGAGATGAACGCCCGCCCCCGCGACCGGGACGCCGCACGCGCTTCGACCTCCACCGCGTCGTAGCCGGGGTGCTCGCTCACCACGACCTCGGCGCCGAGCTGCCGCATGCCGGCGAGCTTGGCGGGATCCACCGTGGAGGGGACGTGGATCGCGACCTCGACCCCCAGCACGTCGCCGGCCCAGGCCATGCCCTTGCCGTGGTTGCCCGCAGAGCACGTCACGACCCCACCCCGATCGCCAGCCGCCACCCGGGCCGACAGTGCCGCGACCGCACCCCGCACCTTGAACGAGCCGGTGGTCTGCGCGCACTCGAGCTTGAGCCACACCGGCACCCCCAGCGCCTCCGACAGGCCGGGGCTCGGCACCAGCGGGGTCTGCAGCACGTGCGGCGCCACCCGTCCCTGGGTGACCCGCAGATCCCGCGGCGTGAGTCCATCGAGGACCGTGTCCACCATCGTTGCCTCCTCCGGCTGTCCTCGACCCCGGCCCCGGTGCTAGCCTGCCGCGCATGACACGAC
This sequence comes from bacterium, assembly GCA_030424555.1. Classification (GTDB taxonomy): domain Bacteria; phylum Myxococcota_A; class UBA796; order UBA796; genus JAUHWK01. The sequence continues at coordinate 1,458 of JAUHWK010000157.1, forward strand.
CCACCCCCTCTCTGTCCGTCTCCTTGATCGTGGTCGCTGCGTCGGCCCTCACCGTCTCCGTCGGCCTGCTCGGGTTCGGCGGCGAGGTCCCGGTCCCGGTCCTGATGCTGCTGGCTTGCCTGCCGCCCGCGATCGGAGCGTTGGCCCTGGGTCAGCCCTGGTCCAATCTCGAGGACGGCATGGTCCACGGGATGACGCTCGCGCTCCAGGCGCTGCTGATCCTGCTGGTGGTGGGGGCCACCATCGGGACGTGGTGCGCCTCGGGCACCATCGCGACGATGATCGATCTCGGGCTGATGGTGCTGCAGCCCGCCTGGTTCCTCCCCGCAGCCCTGGCGACCTGTGGGGTGGTGTCGGTGGCGATCGGCAGCTCGTGGGCCACCGCAGGAACCGTGGGCGTTGCGCTGATGGGCATCGGCGGTGCGCTCGGCCTGCCTCCGGAGATGACCGCGGGCGCCGTGCTGTCCGGGGCGTACTTCGGCGACAAGATGTCCCCGCTGTCCGACACCACCAACCTCGCCCCCGCGATCGCGGGGACCGACCTGTTCGCCCACATCCGGGCCATGTTCAGCACCACCCTCCCCGCCCTGTGCGTCGCGCTCGTCGGGTTTGCGATCCTCGGGACCTGGCAGGTCGACCAGACGGTCGCCCCCGCCGAGATCGCCGAGCTGCGCGCGGCCCTCGCGTCGGCCCAGCACCTCGGGCCCTTGCTGCTCCTGCCTCCGGTCGCCGTCGTGGGGCTCGCCGTCCTGCGCCTCCCCGCCTTGCCCACCCTGGTGCTTGCCGCGCTGTTCGGGGCCTTGCTCGCGATCGGCGTCCAGGGCGAGACGCTGTCCACCGTGCTCGCCGCCATGTACAGCGGGCACGTGTCCAGCGCGGGCCACGAGGCGGTCGACTCCCTGCTCAGCCGCGGCGGCATGGCCGCGATGCACGACACCGTGGCGCTCATCCTCACCGCCACCGCGTTCGGCGGGCTGCTGGAGGGCGCCGGGTTCATCGAGACCTTGCTCGCCGCCTTGCTCACCCGGGTCCAGTCCGCGGGGGGCCTGGTGGCCGCCACGCTCGCCTCCGCGATCGGCGTGAACGTCCTGATCGCCGAGCAGTACCTGGCGATCGTGTTGCCGGGCCGCATGTTCAAGGACGCCTACGCACAGGAGGGCCTGTCCCCCACCCTGCTGTCGCGCTCGCTCGAGGACAGCGCCACCGTCACCTCGCCGCTGGTTCCGTGGAACTCCTGCGGGGCGTACATGGCCGCCACCCTGGGCGTCTCCACGTTCGCCTACCTCCCCTACGCCCTGTTCAACCTGGCGATGCCGGCGATCGCGCTGACCTACGCCGGGCTGGGGTGGTTCTTGATTCGGGACGAGCAGCCCGCCGACGCCGCCTGACTTACCCCACCCAGCGCGGCCCGTCCGACCCGCGCTCGAACGCCTCGATCCCGTCGGGCAGGCGCAGCCAGTCGGGCTTGTCGCGGCAGAACACCGCCCGATCCGGGGGGCGAACGGCGTGCCCGTCGATCAGGCCCAACGGGATCCCGACCACCCCCGCCTTCCACTCGAACGTGTATTACAGGACGCTGCCGCAAGCGGGACAGTGGCGCTCGTCAAGCCACCGTCCACTCTCCGCCACCCGCCGACGGACCGGGAGCTCGGGGAGCACCAAGGTGTCCGACGGGTAGTACGTGGCGATCCCGAACGGCGCGCCTGCGCGCAGCCGGCAGTCCGCGCAGAAGCAGATCGTGACCCGAGGGGGCGCACCTGGGAGGGACACGGCGTGGGCCCCGCACGCGCACGCTGCCTGGATGTTCGACATCGTCCGTCCTCCACAACCCGCCGCCAAAGCCCCGGTGGACCGCGTCGGCCCTCGCCCCGTCGCGGGGCCCGCTGTGCCCATGGTACCCTGACGATCGAAGCGCACCCCAAGGAGGCCTCTGTGTCCTCGCTGCCTGCCCAGGCCACCCCGGCCGCCCTCGAGGCGCCGGCGGCTCGCCCCACCGCGACCACCGCCCCCGCCAACGGCTGGATCCTCTCCCCCACCTGGGACCTGCTCCTCCTGGCGAACGTCCTGTGGCCCCTGATCGCGCTCGCCGTCGTGATGTCGCCCAGCGTGATGCCGCCGGTGGCCGAAGGGGAGCGCGAGTGGCTGCCCTTCCTCCAGCTGTACCTGCTCAGCGCCCCCCACCGGTTGATCACCGTCCCGATGGTGCTGCTCGACGCACGCCACATGGCCAACTGGCGTCGCTTCGCCCTGATCGCCGCATGCCTCACCGCCGGCGGGTGCCTCCTGGCCGCGCTCGGAATGGCTGTCCCGTACGGCACCAGCACGCTGATGTACCTGATGATCGTCGACTTTGCGTGGAACGCCTGGCACTTCGCCAGCCAGCACGCCGGCATCGCGCGCATCTACGGCCGTAAGGCCCATCCCGAGGACACGGTCGACGATGCCATCCAGGAGAAGGCGACCCTTCGAATCATGGTGCTGTGGGTGTTCATGCGCGTGGGCATGTGGCACGGCATGCAGGGCATCAATGCCGAGATGGCCACCTGGATCGCCAACATCGCCCAGTGGTTCGACCCCCTGTTCTTCCTCGCCCCTGCGTGGCTCCTGCTGCGGGAGATCCGCCGCGTGAACGCCGCCGCGTGGGGTCGGATCGCCTACATCGGCAGTGCCGTGGCCCTGTACGGGAGCATGCTGGTCGCCCTGCGCATCGACGGACGCGTCCTGCTGGGCCTGTTCGTCGCCCACGCGTGCTTCCACGCCATCGAGTACTTCGCGGTGATCGGCTGGGCGGCGTCCAAGAAGAAGGGCGGGGCCTGGGAGGTCGTCGCCCCGCAAGCGGCCATGTGGACCGTCGCGTTCGTGTTCGTCGTGGGCCTGCTCAACTGGGGCGTGGCGGCGGTGAGCCTGTGGTGGTGGGGCTTCCTCACCCTGCTGATCAGCTACATCCACTACGCGTGGGACGGCATGATCTGGAAGGCCCCCACCAAGCGCGTGAGCACCGCGCCGGTCTGAGTGGGTGCGGCGAGGGAGTTGGGCTGGACGCTCCCACGTCGAGTCGACAGCATGGAGCCCGAGGACGGCACGATCGATGTTCCCGGTCGTCGAGAAGATTCTCGATTCGCTGGGGATCGGATGGCCCGGAAGTCCAGGACCCGACGCCCTCTGGGTGCGCGTCCGGACGATGAGGGAGGTCGGTCGACCGCTTTCCGAGAACAAGCCGGGCCAGGGCGGTGGCGACGACCTCCTGGTTCGTTTCCTCGACTGTGCAGTCCTCAACCTCGGCTTGAGCGCCCTGGATGAGGCGGCTGGGGAGGACGGCCTCTACTTCCACACCGTTCGAGGCGTCTTTGTCGAGGGACCAGAGGCCTACCCGGGCGCGGCCATCCGCACGAAGACCCACGTGCAGATCTGCGTGAGGGACCACAGCAGCATCCTCGGGTTCTTCAAGCCTGTCGGTTACAATCGAGCGGAGGAGCAGGCGCCGTGAGCACTTCGAGCCAACGCGACGATGATGCGTTCGCCCGCGCGCGGGCTGCACTCCAGCGGGCCTCCCGAGAAGAGAAGCTCAACCTGCTTCGCCGATCGGGTGCGCTCGCAGACCACCCACGGCTTGGCGACAAGGTGGTCGCACACGACATGTTCGGGGACCCGCACTTTGGCGTCGTGGTCGGCGTGCACCAAGAACAGGACAAGTGGATGGTCGTGCGCAGCGGCCTCGCCGGCGTCGAGCTCGTCGCGTTGGATGACTTTGCCGGCGGCGGTCCCGTCGAGCTCGTCGACCGCGCACCGGAAGGCCGCGAGACGGCCGCGGTCAACGCTGCGCTGGACCTACGCGGTCGGTCCTTCGACCTGCAGCACTTCCGCTACCCGGATCCACCGAGGCCCCGCGCAGACGCCGGGAAGTTGTTGGTCGGACTCGCTGCTGCGGTGGGCCTCGCGATCGCCGCCGACGCACTCACGCGAGACCGGTCCTGGGACGAGGACACCGGGCGATACCGCGACCGGCGAGGGCGGTTCGCTCGCTGACATCGGACCGATCCCGGCGCCGACCGAGATCACCTCCCTTCCAACTCGAAGCACTCCAACGACCTTTGCGTCTTTGCGTGAGCCCCAAGCGGCCACCGCACGACCGCGCAGCCCAGAACATCCGACCGAAACACCCCCGCCACCTTTGCGTCTTTGCGTGAGACCCAAGCGGCCACCGCCCGACCGCCCACACCACGCCCAGCACTGGCACCGCTCCCGTCCGTGTGGTTGGGGGCCCTTCCCGCGCGCTGCGCCCCAACGACCCCTGTCAGCGCACCCTCGTCCAGCGAACCGCCTTTCCCCGTCCGACGCGCGTGACGAGACCGAGCGACTCCAGGGCAGCGAGCTCGTTCTGGACGGTTCGGACGGACACGCCCAGTGCGTCGGCGATGTCGGCCACGCGCGTCTGAGCATCCGCGGTTCGCAGGCGCTCGATCACCGCCGACTGCCGTTCCGTGATCAGCGCGTGCTCGGCCCCCAGCAACGGGAGCGCGACGGAGATCCCCCCCAGCGACGACTCGAAGACCGGCTCCGCGTTGCCCTGTTCCGCCATCGACGACACGACCCGCAGTGTGCCGGTGCCCCACTCCTCCACGAAGCCAGCCAGGTAGAGGGCGCGGGCGATGCGCGGGTTGGGCGGGACGGACGGATGCGCCCGGCGGAGCGCGGTGACCGTGAGTGGCTCGGGCAGGTGACCCGGGTTCCAGACCTCCAGCCTGTCGTCGTCGAGCCGGACCTGCGTGGGCGCCGTGCTGCGGTAGTCGCGGTGTGCGATGGCGTTGACGATCACCTCTCGCACCGCCACGGCCGGGAGCTCGTCGACGTCTCGCCGGACCAGGCCGCTGCGATCCGCGTGGCGACGCAGCCGCAGCTGGATCTGACGCACGGCGTCCTCGATCTGTCGGAGCAAGCCGCCCTCCACGACGGCCCCCTCCTCCACGGCGCCACGCGCCACACGGAGTCGCACCGTCGCCTGGGGAAGCATGCGTTGCGGCTCCCGGCCGAAGAGCAGCACCGCGCCGACGGTGGGACGCCCCTCACGGAGGAGGTGGAGGCGGTCGAGCAGCGAGTTGGGGTCTCCGTCCCAGACCACGCCGCGCGGACCTGCCAGCTCGACGAAGCGATTCATGGCGGCGACGTCGAGCGCCTCCAGGGACACGTCCGGCACGACCAGCCGCTCGTAGCCCGCGGACTCCCGCAGGCGGTCGAGCAGGCGTCGCTCGTACTCGTCCCGTGACATCAGCACGGTCGCCGGACCGCTGCGGGTGAAGGCCCGACCGTTCGCGAGGTGCGGCCCGTCTCCAGGCGGTACGTCGATGCGCAGCACCGATCGACCCTCGAAGGGCTCGGCCTGCAGCCGCACGAAGACCTTCGGGTCCGTCCCGGCGAGGATGCGCTGCGAGAGCTGCTCCAACGAACCCTCACCAAGGTCGGTACCGATCACCCTACCGTCGTCACGCACCCCCACAACGATTGTCCCACCGCCAAGGCTCGCCATCGCGGCCACCGTCTCAAGGATGCGCTTGCTGTCCGCCAGCGACGTCTTGAACTCGACGCGCTCGGACTCGCCGCCGCTCAGGATCGTGGGGAGGTCGTCGGTCTTCATGGAGAGCCGATACCCCTGCGCGCAAATGCGCGCAAATGCGCGCAGCAAACCACCCAGTGGCCGGCTGTTTCGGGCCCCGCGAGCCGGCGTCGACGGACCGTGATCACGTCAGTGACCAGCGGATCGGTACGACAGGCTACTCCATGTACCCCAACGCCTCGAGGCGCTCGCGCAGGGCATCGTCCCCTTCGGAGGCGTTGCCTGGGGTGATCGGACACCGCACGCCCGGACCGGGGAGCGCCAGGTGCGCCCGGAGGGAGGCCGCGATGTCGGGATGGTCTCCGATCACGTTGACGCGCTCTCCGGGGTCGGCGGCCAGGTCGTACAACGCCTCGGGGCGCCAGGTGCCGTTGAGCACCGCCCGCCACGCGAGCACCAAGCCCAGCGGACCGCGGACCTGGGCGAGGCGATGGTGGGGCGGCAGGACGAGCTTGTGGCCGTCCCACACCACCGACCGGATAGGCCGAATCGCGTCGCCCCCGAGCAGGTTGGCGACGACCCCGTCGTCCCAGCCCGACATGATGTGGATCGGGGTGGGCTCAATCGCCCCGCCGGCCGCTGCGTCGGTGAGATCGCGGCCCTGCACCCCTTCGCGATGCGCTGCCGGGATGCGGGACACGCCGAGCAGGCTGGGGACGAGGTCGATGTGGGCGGTGGGCGCCTCCACGACCGCCCCGGCCGGCACCCGACCCGGCGCGTACACGATGCCCGGGACGTGGGTCGTGGACCGGTAGGTGTCGTGGCAGTGCTGGTAGTACTCGTGGTGCTCCGTGAGCGTCTCGCCGTGGTCGCCCGTCAGCATGAACACCAGATCGTCGGCCCGACCCCGCGCCGCCAGCCCGTCCATCAGCGCCGCGATCGCGTGGTCCATCTTCAGGATCTCGGCGTCGTACCGGGCGGTGGCGTAGCCCTCGGTGAGGGGCTCCTCCCACGTCGTGCCCTCGAACATGCGGGCTGGTCGGGTGCCGCCGTAGGAGCCGTACTCGCAGACCGGGAGCTCGTGGTCGAGATCCAGCGCGTCCCCCCGAAAGCCGCTCAACAGCTCGGGCGGCGGGTTGTAGGGCCAGTGCGGGTCCATGAAGTGCAGGTACACGAACGCCGGCGCATCGCCGACGCCGTCCAAGAACGACAGCGTGCGCTCGGTGAGCTCGGCCGCCTGGGTGTAGTGCGGCGCGACGGACTCGTTGACCAGGGACTCAAAGCCCTGCTCGAACCCCCAGGTGTCGGCGATGAGGGGGTTGGCCGCGATGCCGAACGTCCGGTAGCCTGCGGCCTGGAAGCGCTCGGCGACGGTGACGGCTTCCTCTGGCA
>JAUHWK010000158.1 GCA_030424555.1 bacterium
CATGCACACGTCGAAGTAGGCGTAGACCGTGCGGTCTTGCGCGGACACGCACGCCCGATCGACCGTCAGGTCCCGTCGGACGGTGCGCTCCAGGGTACAGGTGTCCGTGTCCTGCCCGCTCGGTTCGAGCCCTGTGTCGAACAGGCTCAGCGCGCCGCGACACGTCCCTGGTGGGAAGGTCGCATGGAGGCCTTCGGCGGCCCACTCGGGCACAGAGCATCGCGCCTCGGCGTGGCGCGGGGCCGCGGTGTCCAGTCCGCATGCGTCGTCGTCGTGGTGCCACGTGACCTCCCCCCGAATCGTGGGGACGCCGTCGACCTCCTCGACAGCACAGGTGGCGCGGAAGCTGGTGGCGCACCGCCCGCTGGGACGGTTGAACCGGGCCGTGACCGACACCCCATCGGCGTCGAGGCAGACCGCGTCCGGGGCGTACAAGGTCACGGTGCGGTCGCCGTGGAGGGTCGAGCCACACCCGACGACCAGGACAAGCCACCCTACCCGCATGGCACCACCTCCTCGCGCCAGGGTGCCCGTCACCCGGCCTTGGTGTCCAGGGGAATCGAGTCTTCGCGGCCGCGCAGGCGGAGGGCCCGACGTCGCTCGGCGTAGGCGAGGTCCTCGACCCACAGGCGGGCGGCGCGGGCCTCGACCACGGGGCGAACCAGGCGGGACAGCCAGGTGGCGGCGAAGGCGAAGCCGGGGCGTTCGCTGGTGGCGAGGGTGGCCTCGACCACGGCGCTGCGGCCCTCGGTCTCGATCGGGGTGGCGTGGGTCTCGACGACGCTCCCCGTGCCTTCGCCGTCGACGATGGTCATCACGATGCTGTGGGGATCGGGACAGTGGAACAGGGCGTCCACCTCGACCGCGAGCGGTCCTGCGACCTTGTAGGCGACCCGGACCGTGATGTCGGTGTCGGTCTTGTCGACGACCTTGAGCGTCCCGAACGAGTGGGGGTGGAAGTGGACTCCGTGCCAGGGGTCGAGCCGGTTCGCGACGATGTCCTCGGCGTCGCAGGCGCCCTCGAGCCGCATCACGGCCGACAGCGTGGGTCCCGTGGGGCGCGTGGGCAGGTAGGGCTCGGCGGTGGGGGCTGTGGTGGTGGTGTCCAGGCGCAGCCAGGTGAGGATGCCGTCATCGTGGACGGGGAGGGGCCGCCAGGAACCCCGTCGGCTTCGGCCGAGTGCGAGCCCATGCCAGGGGCAGACGACCATGCCGTCCTTGCAGTGGCCATCGGACATGCGCGCGCCCATGTGGGGGCAGGTGTCGGGACCGACGACCACGCCCTCGCCGTCGCGGAACGCGACGTACTCTTCGCCGAGGATGCGGAACGCCCGCGGGGTGGACGTGATCCGGTCGGACGCATCCAGGACGTACCAGCCACCGTGGGGCAGACGCTGGGAGGCTTCGAGCGCGCGGGCCATCCAGCGCGGATCGGCCTGCCGCCAGTCGGGTCCGGAAAGCGGGCTGGGTCGATCGGGCAGGACCCGGCCGAATCGCAGGACGGACATGGCGAGGCCTCCGGTGCGGGTCCCGTAGCATGCAGGGATGGACGCAGCCGACGCCCCGCAACCGCTTGCGGGGTCCTCGTGGGATCGGCCGGCGTCACGAGGGCGGCACAGAACCGCGGTTGGCTGGGGACCCCCTGCGGGACTAGGTGCGCCCGGTCTACCCCGACCTGGAGTCTGCGATGCGCCCGACGATGCTGCGCCCCTTGATCGCTTCCCTGGCCCTCGTGGCCGCGTGCGATCGCACCCCGCCCAAGACCGACGACACGGACGACACCGGCGTCACCGACACGTCCGACACCGGCGACACGTCGGACACCGCGGACACGGCCGACACCAGCGACACGTCCGACACCTCGGACACCAGCGACACGTCCGACACGGGCACCGCCATCGTCGGGACCCTGGTCACCCCGGCCACCCTGCGGGACGGCTCCGCGGGCGTCGCGGAGGGCGAGATCGTCACGCTGCAGGGCCTCGTCGTGACCGGCGTCACGGACCTCGGGTTCTTCGCCCAGGATCCGACGCTCACCTCCCAGGCCGCCGTGTACGTGTTCGACTTCGGCGACAGCCAGGACCCCCAGTCCGGCCGTCCGCAGATCACCATCGGCGACACCATCCACCTCATCGGCGAGTACGTCGAGCACAGCAACGACGGGAACAACAGCAACCCGACCGCGCCGCTGGAGACCACGCTCGAGGTGAGCATCGCCAGCTCGGTCGTCTCCAACGAGCCCGCGGCAGGCTTCACCGTCACCGCGCAGAACACCACGCTGCCCGCGGCGGTCGACGTCACGGTGGCCACCCTCGCCACCCCGAGCACGGCCGAGGCCTACGAGGCGATGCGCGTGCGGTTGGTCGAGTCGAGCCCGCTGGTCATCCAGTACGAGCCCACCAGCCAGACCTTCTACGAGTTCACCGTGTCGATCGACGACGGCACCACGGTGGTCACGGTCGACAACAAGCCCACGTCGCTGAGCCTGCTGTACACGACGGTGGATGCGGGCGACGAGCTCGACGCGATCACCGGCAACGCCTTCTTCGATCGCGGCATCACCAAGCTCGCCGTCCAGACCGCGTCGGGCTTCGACAACTACGTCAACGATCCCGTGGACACGGGGGACACCGGGGACACGGACGACACCGACGGTGGCGACACCGATGACACCGACGGTGGCGACACCGATGACACGGACATGATCGACACCGATGACACGGACATGGTCGACACCGGCGTGGTCGACACGGACACGGACACGGACTCGGACTCGGACTCGGACTCGGACTCCGACACCGATCTCTGATCGACGCAGCCGCAGCCTCCGCCCCGTCTCCGCCTGTGCGTGGGGGCGGGGCGTCGTCGTGAGGGAGGCTCAGGGAACCGGCGGCGCGGAGAGGCGGTCGCCCTGGTACGCCGCCACCGGCCCCGCCAGCTCGCCGGCGTTCCACGCGCGGGTGGCCTCGACGACTTCGTCGGGCGTGCGCGCGACGAAGTTCCACCACAGCAAGATGTCCTCGAACAAGGGGGCGCCGCCCACCATCACCGCGTGGCCTTGGGTGGTGTCGACGTCAACCTGTTCCCGGCCCGTGCCCAGGTAGAGCAGGGTGCCAGGGGCCACCCGCTCGCCCGCGACCACGACCTCTCCGCCGACAGGCAGGATCCCGTGCTCGAACGCGGGGTCGAGGGGCAGCGCCACCGGCGCGCTTCCGGGGGGGATGTCGAGGGCGACCATCGGGGAGTGCATCGTGGCCGGCGAGGTGTGGCCGTCGAGGGTGCCGGCGATGACGGTGACCTCGGTGCCGCCGAGATCGAGGCGCGGAAGGGTGGGGTGGTGCTCGAACGCGGGCGCGATGTCTCGGACCGGGCCGGGGAGCGCCAGCCACAGCTGCACGCCGTGCATCGACCCGGACTCGTCGGCCGGGGTCTCCTCGGAGTGCGCGATGCCCGATCCCGCGGTCATCCAGTTGAGCTGGCCGGGCCGGATCTCCTGCTCGTAGCCGAGGCTGTCCTTGTGCAGGATGCGCCCCTCCAGCAGCCAGGTGACCGTCTGCAGGCCGATGTGGGGATGGGGGGCCACGTCCATGCCGCCGCCGGGTGTCACCGGCAGGGGGCCGAAGTGGTCCAGGAACACCCACGGCCCGATCCGGCGCCGGGCGTGGTGCGGGAGCGCGCGACGGATGGTGAGCCCACCGCCGAGGCTGGACGCTTTGGCGTCGAGGCGCTCGAGGACAGGGCCTGGCGCGGGGGCTGCAGGGGACGGACGCAGTGGCACAGGATCCCCTATGCGTCGACGGGTTCGGGCTCGGGCTCGGACTCGGTGCCGTGATCGGGCGGCGTTGGCCGGGGGGTGATCCGCAGCAAGACCTCGCCGTCGACCACGTCGACTTCCGCGTTACCCCCGGTGACGAGGTCGCCGAAGAGCAGCTCGTCCGCGAGCTTCTTCTTGACCTGTTCGCGGATGACGCGGCCCATCTCCCGCGCGCCGTACTCTGGGGAGTAGCCCTTCTCCAGGAAGAACTGGCGCGCGGCATCGGTGGCGCGCAGGATGACCTGGCGCTCCACGAGCTGGGTCTCGAGCTCCAGCAGGAACTTGTCGACGATGCGGAGCACGACGGGCTCGGGCAGGGGCTCGAACCACACGATGGCGTCCAGGCGGTTGCGGAACTCCGGCGGGAACACGTCCTTGAGGACCCCTTCGGCGCGGCTGCCGGCGGTGCCCTGCACGAAGCCCATCCCGGGCTTGGCGGCTTGCCGTGCCCCCGCGTTGGTCGTGAGGATCACGATGGCGTTGCGGAAGTCGGTCTTGCGGCCGTTGTTGTCGGTGAGCGAGGCGGCGTCCATCACCTGGAGCAGGATGTTGAACACGTCCGGGTGGGCCTTCTCGATCTCGTCGAGGACGATCACGCAGTGGGGGGTCTTGTACACGGCGTCGGTGAGCAGGCCGCCCTGGTCGAACCCGACGTAGCCAGGGGGGGCGCCGATCAGACGGCTCACGCTGTGCTTCTCCATGTACTCGGACATGTCGAAGCGGTGGAAGGTGACGCCGAGCGCGTGGGCGAGCTGCCGGGCGAGCTCGGTCTTGCCGACGCCGGTGGGCCCGGCGAACAGGAAGGATCCAGCGGGCTTGTCGGGGCTGCCGATGCCGGCCCGGTTCATCTTGACCGAGGTCACGACGGCGTCGACGGCGCTGTCCTGGCCGTACAGCACGCGCTTGAGGTCGGCGTCGAGGTTGCGGAGGCGATCCCGATCCTCGGTGGACACCGACTTGGGCGGGACCCGCGCGATGCGGGCGATGGTCTCCTCGACGTCGTGCAGGGTGACCCGATCCCTGCCGCCGAGGTGGGCGGCGGCACCGACCTCGTCGAGGACGTCGATCGCCTTGTCGGGGAGCTTGCGGTCGTGCAGGTGGCGGTTGGCGAGGCGGACGCAGGCCTCGACGGCGTCGGCGTCGTACGAGACCTGGTGGTGCTCCTCGTACCGGGGCTGGAGCCCGCGCAGGATGCCCACGGCGTCGACCTCGTCGGGCTCGGGGACGTCGATGGTCTGGAAGCGCCGGGCGAACGCCTTGTCCTTGGCGAGAGACTGGCGGTGGTCCTCGTGGGTCGTGGACCCGATCAGGCGGAGGTCTCCGGCTGCCAGGGCTGGCTTGAGCAGGTTGGACGCGTCCATCGTGCCGCCGCTGGTGGCGCCGGCCCCGACCACGATGTGGATCTCATCGATGAACAGGATCGCGTGGGGATCGTCCTCCAGCGCGTCGATCACGGCCTTGAGGCGCTCCTCGAAGTCGCCGCGGTACCGGGTGCCGGCCATCAGCGCGCCCATGTCGAGGCTGTGGATGATGACGTCCTTGAGGACGTCGGGCACGTCGCCGTCGACGATGCGCCGGGCGAGGCCCTCGACGATCGCGGTCTTGCCCACGCCGGGATCGCCCAGGAGCAAGGGGTTGTTCTTGCGGCGACGGGCGAGCACGTGGACGATGCGGTCGACCTCGTCGTCGCGGCCGATCAGCGGGTCGATCTTTCCGTCGCGGGCGCGCTGCATGAGGTTGACACAGTAGTCGTCGAGCGCGGTCTCTGGCTTGGCGGGGTCCGGGGACTCCCCGTCGGGACCGGTGCCCTGGGGCGCGACGGGCTCGGGGCCCTTGCGGCCGTCCTTGCGGATGCCGTGGCTGATGAAGCTGACGACGTCGAGCCGGGTCACGCCGTGGCGCTCCAGCAGCTTGACCGCGCGGGAGTCGGTCTCGCCGAACAGCGCGACGAGGATGTTGCCGCCGTCCACCGGGCCATTGCCTGCGTTCTGGACGTGGACGATCGCGCGCTCGAACACCCGTCGGAACGCGACGGTCTGGATGGGGTCGAAGTCGTCCTCGTCGTCTGTGACGTTGCGGTCGAGCGTGTCGAGCAGGTCCTCGACCTCCTCCTCCAGCGCGTCGAGGTCCGCGCCGCAGGCCTCCAAGACCTCGGCGGCGCGGGGGTCGTGCAGGAGTGCGTGGAGCAGGTGCTCCGTGGTGAGGTACTCGTGGCGTTCGATCCGAGCGTGCTCGATCGCACGTCCGAGGGCCACGCGAAGGTCGTCTCCGAGCATTATTCCTGCTCCATGGTGCACTGAAGAGGGTGCCCACGATCCCGGGCAGCGGCAAGGGTCTGTTCGAGGCGCGTCTCCGCGATCTCCTTGGCGTAGACCCCGGCGACCCCCACACCCTTCCGGTGGATCGCCAACATCAAGCGGGTGGATGACGCCGGCGTGTGCTTGAAGATCGACTGCAACACCCACACGACAAACTCCATCGTCGTGTAGTCATCGTTGTGCAGCAGGACCTTGTAGCGCTTGGGCTTGGTCGTCTTCTCGCGGACGAGCAGATCGCCTTGCTCCTCGCGGTCCTTCTTCGTGTCGCTCATGCCCTTCCCTCGACGCACCACCGGACGGGGGGCCACACACCCTCCCGTCGCCACGATCGCGCACCGCAGCGTGCGATGCAACGTCGGGCGTATCCCACCGAGCCCGGGCCGGGGGGCCGGGAGTCGCCGCGGTCCGTCACGGCGTGTCGGCAGGCACCACGAGGTCCACCAGCACGGGGCGGTGGTCGGAGCAGTCGACGGAGGGGACCTCGGCGTGGCGCACGGCGAGGTCTTGGGAGACGAACACGTGGTCGGCCTGCAGGGGCATGCCGAGTGGGTGCACCGTGGCGGCGAGTCCGACCCCGCCCACCTGCCACGCGTCGACGAGCGTGCGGCGGAGGGTGGCGACGGGGGGGAGGTCGGGGGTCGCGTTGAGGTCGCCCGTCAGGACCACGGGACCTGGGGGGCGGCTGGCGAGCGCGGCGGAGACGTCCTGCTGCTGCTCGGACAGGGTGGTGCCAAACCGCCGGAGGGCCTGGGGCAGGCGTCCGATGGGGTCCTGGAGCAGGCGGTGCGACGGCAGGTGCATCGTGTGGACGGACACCGGTGGGGCCCCCGGTGCCTGGACGCTCCGCCAGGGGAGCGGGCGGGCGGTCGCGTCGTCGGGGATCCGGTGCCGCCACGCCCCACCGGTCGACACACACACGACGTTGGCCAGCCCGCCGCGCGCGGCGTCTTCGCGGGGCGGTGCCACGTCCAGGCAGGACAGGTCTACGGCCTCGGCGAGGAAGGTGCGGGCGGCGCCGTGGGCCTCCTGCAGGGTGAGGACGTCCGGGCGCAGGGCCTCGAGGGCGGCCCGGGTACACCCGGCGGGATCGTCGACGCCCGGGGAGCGCAGGCCCGCGAGGTTCCACGACAGGATCCGCATGGGCACCCCGGCGTCAGGCGCGGGATCGGGGCGGGCGGGCCAGGTCGCGCCCCACCAGGCCAGGGCGAACACACTGCCGGCCGCGAGCGCGGTGGGGAGGTCCCTCCGATCGGGCGCGGCGGTCCACAGCGCGAAGCCGACGGTCAACCACGCGACCGTGGCCCACGGCTGGGGGGCGGCGAGCGTCCACACGAGGTCGGGCAGGGTCCATCCCCACGACGCGCCCACCGTGGCGAGGACGAGGGTGCCACCTCCGACCACCCACGGCGCCGCGAGCACCGTGAGCCCACGGCCACCTCGGCGAGGGGCCGGTCGTGGGGGGACGGGCTTGTCCCCCTGCCGCCCGTCGGCGGGCGAGGTGTCGGGGGGTGGGGGTGGCGGCGCGGACACGGCGTCGATCTCCGGCCGCACGGGTATCGCGGTGGGGCCGGTGGGGGGCTACCCCGTGCGCACGGCGCGATGGCGTGGGAGTCCTGGCTGGGACGCACGGTCGAGGTGGTCGTGGAGGTCCCGGCGGGCGGCTTCGTCAAGCGGGACACCGCCGGCCGGATCGACGTGGTCTCGCCGCTTCCGGTGCCCTGGAACTACGGGGCGCTGCCCGGGGTGGCGTCGGGAGACGGGGATCCGCTGGATGCCGTCGTGCTGGGGCCCCGCCGCGTGCGGGGGGCGTCGGTGTCGGGCCGGGTGTGGGGCGTGGTCGACTTCGTCGATGGGGGAGACCCCGATCCCAAGCTGATCGTGGTGCCCGGGGCCGGGGTGGGCGGCGCGCCGGTCCACCAGCGCCTCGCCATCGAGGGCTTCTTCACCGTGTATGCTCGATTCAAGCGCGTCGTGTACCGCCTCCGTGGCCGGACCGGCCCACGGGCCCAGGCACGGTGTGGTGGTGTCCGGTGGTGGGTCGACGGGCCTGGGTGAGCCTGCTGGGGACTCGCCGGCGGGGTCAGTCGTCGGCGTCGAGGATCTGAGACGCCTCGTCGGCGGGGACGCCCAGCTCCGCGGCGACGGCCAAGGCCTCGTCTCGGAACACCTGGACGCCCTTGAGCCGCCCCAGGAGGTGGCGGCGGGCGGCGGCCTCGGCGGCTTCGATCTCGGCGTCGCTGGCGCCGTGGGCGGTGGCGATGCTCCG
>JAUHWK010000676.1 GCA_030424555.1 bacterium
TCGATCCACAGGGTCACGCGCTCGGCGTCGGCGGTGCGGATCAAGGGCCCGACCACGGTGTCCTCTCGGGCGGGATCCCCGACGCGCAGCGCCTGCACAGCATCCACCAACCTGGCGAGGAAGGCGCCGTGGACCGCCTCGTGGACCACGATGCGCTGGACGCTGATGCAGCTCTGGCCGGCATACCCGAACCCGCCGGCGACACAGCGTGCGACCGCGTGATCGAGGTCGGCGTCCTCGGCGACGTACACCCCGGCGTTGCCGCCGAGCTCCAGCGCGACCCGGGCGCGGGTGGCTTGCTGGCGCAGGGCCCACCCCACCGTGGCACTGCCGGTGAAGGTGAGCAGGCGAATGCGCGGGTCCTGCACCAGGGGACCGGCGTGCTCCACGTCCACCGGAAGCACGCTCAGCGCCCCGGGTGGCCACCCGGCCTCGATCAGGGTGTCGGCGAGCATCAGCGCCGCGGTGGGGGTCTGGGGCGCGGGCTTGAGGACGATCGGACATCCCGCGGCCACCGCGGGAAGCAGCTTGTGGGCGACGAGGTTGAGGGGGAAGTTGAACGGGGTGATCGCACTGACCACCCCCACGGGGACCCGCCACACGAGGCCGGTTCGGCCCTCGCCGGAGGGGAACGCGTCCATCGCCTCGAGGTGGCCCGGCGCCTGCATCGTGGCGTGGATGGCGTCGGCGAAGGTGTCGATGCAGCGGGCGACCTCCCCGCGGGCGGCCGCGACGGGCTTGCCGGCCTCGTGGACGATCGCCTGAACGAACGACTCCTGCCGGGCGCGCACCCGCTCGGCGGCGTCCTCGAGGATCGCGCGGCGCTGGTGGGCGGGCAGGGCGGCGACGGTGGGGGCCGAGGCGCTGGCGGCGTCGAGGGCGGCGGCAACCTCGTCGGGACCGGCCCAGGCCACGCGGGCGACCACGGCGTCGTCCCAGGGGGCGTGGATGGGGCGGACGTCCTCGGTGACCCGGCCGTCGCCGGCGAGGAGGAGGGGACGGGGTTCCATGGGGCCTCCAGTGCCTCCGAGCCTGGGCGGGGTCCACGCGGACCCTGCCTTCGGCACGTTACCGGGCGCGCCAGGGAGATCCAGCATGGTGCGGTGGCAGGCGGCCCACGACGCCGCGAACGCCCGGGGTGAGCACGGCTACACCGATCCGGACACAGGCCGCTTCGTGTTCACGGAGGCGGGGCTGCTGGCGCGTGGGACGTGCTGCGGGGCAGGCTGTCGTCACTGTCCGTACGCCCACCTCGCGGTGCGCCGTGCCCGCCCGGAGCGCACCCACGCCCCGACCTGGCGCACCGAGCCGCCCTCGGCGGGGCCGGTCGACGTGCTGTTCTGGAGCGGCGGGAAGGACAGCTACCTGGCGTGGCTCGCGATGCAGGCGGAGGGGATCCGGCCGGTCGTGCTGGTGAGCACGCACGACGGCCGGTCGGGCCGGGTGGCGCACCAGGAGGTGGGGGTGGCGGTGCTGGTCGAGCAGGCCCAGCGGCTCGGCGCCTCCCTGCTCACCGTGCCCTTGCAGCCCGACCAGCCCTACGACGACGCGGTGGCGGCGGGCCTCGACGTGGTGGCGCGCTGCGTGGGCGTGCGCCGGGTGGCGTTCGGCGACCTGCACCTGGAA
>JAUHWK010000677.1 GCA_030424555.1 bacterium
TGGCCAGCCCCCCGACCGCAGGGTTGCAGGACAAGCGCCCGATCGCGTCGGCCCGCAGGGTGACCAGGACGACGCGCAGCCCGAGCCGGGCCGCTGCGGCGGCGGCCTCCGTCCCGGCGTGTCCTCCACCGACCACGATGCAGTCTGCACCGTCCATCGGACCTCCGTGCGCCCACCAAGCCGGACGGGTAACCCCCGCGCACGAGATCCGGAGGTCCCCCTGGCTGACGTCGCCCCCTGGCAGCACCGCGACGTGCTCGTGCCGCGTCCGTGTGCGGGCTGGACCGCCGAGCGCTTCCTCCATGAGCGGTTCTCCGACTGGCCGCAGGAGGCCCTGGATGCGGGGCTGGCGGACGGGCTCGTGGTGCACCCGACCCGGGGGGTGCTGGCGCCCGACGATCTGGTGGACGGCGGGGAGGTGCTCGATGTGCAGATCCCGGGACTGGCTCCCGTCGATCCACCGCCGCCGATCCCGCCGATCTTGTACGAGGACGATCGCGTGGTCGCGGTCGACAAGCCGTCGGACCTGGTGATGCATCCGCAGGGGACCCGGTTTCAGTACGCGCTGGTGACGTTGGCCAAGGCGCACTGGCCCGAGGCGCGCATGGACCTGGCGCACCGGCTCGATCGCGACACCTCGGGGATCGTCCTGCTCACGAAGGACAAGGCGGCCAACGCGGCGCTCAAGGCGTCGTTCCGCGAAGGGCTGGCCCACAAGCGCTACATCGCCCGGGTGCTGGGGCGCCCGGCGTGGGACGAGGCCGTGCTGTCGTGGCCGATCGGCCGTGCGGAGGGTCCGATTCGGATCCAGATGACGGCCACGGTGGACGGTCAGTCCGCGCAGACGCGGGTGCGTGTGCTGGCGCGCGATGGCGCACGGCCCGAAGCCCTCGTGGCGCTGGAGCCCACCACCGGACGGACCCACCAGCTCCGGGTCCACCTGGCGCGGGCGGGCCACCCGATCCTCGGTGACGTGCTGTACGGCACCCACGAGCACACCTTCCTCGACATCCGCGGCCGGGGACGTCAGCCCTCGACCGACGCGGAGACCCACGCGCCCCGCCTGCTCCTGCACGCCCGTGCGCTGCGGATCCCGCATCCGGACGGCGGATGGATCGACCTCGAAGCCCCGCTGCCGATGGCCTTCGTGGACCGCCGAGGGGCGTGACCCCAGGGGCCGCGTCGAGACGGCGCCGCCCTGCGGAAGGGTCCTCGACGGCCCTTCGTGGCGGATAGGATGGCGTGGAGGTCTCGGGTGACGGAGGACGGATGCAGCGGAGGGGCCAAGCGTCGACGCGTCCCACCCCGACAGGGTGCGGCCGGATCGTGAGGTCGCTCGCGGGCCGTGGCGAGGATGCGGGGGACGCCGCGCACCCTGTGGATGCCGGGTCGGCACCGTGGAGAGGGTGGAGGGGCCTGGTGGTGGGTGTGATGATGCTGGGCTCGTGCGGCATGCCCCAGGGCGCGCTGCGCAAGCAGTGGCTGGACAGTCCCGACGCAGTGGTCGGGCTCGATCTCGGGGATCGAACCCGCGATGCCGTGGAGCGGGCGATTCGAGAAGACGGGTCCTGTGGATGGGAGCGTGGCACCTGCGCCCCGCCCGTGGAGGCCGTCGTGTACGCGCGA
>JAUHWK010000159.1 GCA_030424555.1 bacterium
CCCCTGCGAGAAGGCCGCGATCGACGCCGTGTGGACCACCCACGTGGGCCCGGAGGTCGACGCCTGGATCGCCACCTGGCCCGAAGGCGTCCCGTCCCTCGCCCCCCCGACGAAGGACACCGACTGAACCGGCCGCCCACCGCGCCCGGGGACCCGACCGGGATCACGCCGCGTGCGCGATCACGAACCCGAGCACGGCGATCGCGTGGCACCCGGCCCCGGCGAGCACGAACAGGTGCCACCACAGGTGGTTGAAGGGCAGGGATTCCCACAGGTAGAACACCACGCCGACCAGGTAGGCCAGCCCACCGATCACCAGCCAGGCGATGCCCCAGGCCGGCAGGGTGAAGAACACGGGCCACCCGACGACCGCCCCCGACACCCCCATGCCCACGTACAGCACGAGCCCGAGCATGCGCATCGACATCGGGCCGTACCACAGCTTGAACGCGACGCCGAACGCCGCCATCCCCCACTGCAGCGCCATCACGACCGCCCCGTGGGTGCCGTCGAGCAACACCAGCGCGAACGGGGTGTAGGACGCCGCGATGAACAGGAAGATCGCCACGTGATCGACCGTCTGCAGCCGGTCCTTCCACGGGCCGATCGGCATCCCATGGTAGACCGCCGACGACGCCAGCAGCCCGGTGAGCGCCACCCCGTGGATGGTCACGCCCGCGATCTTCCAGGCGTCCATCTGCTCCCACGCCCACACGAGCATGATCCCGAACACGAACGCGGCACCGACCGCGCCTGCGCCGTGGGTGAGGCTGTTCCACCACTCCTCGACCGGCGAGGTGCAGTGGCGCTCCTCGACGATCGCGTCCACACCGGACACGCCCTGCGCAGCTCCGTTCACGGTCTCCTCCACGCCGAGTGTACACGCAGCCGGTGGTGCTTCCCACGCCCCGAGGCGGATTGGCCGTTGCCGTTCGATCCCCCAGGGTGCGATGGTGCGGACGGCACGGGGCGGGAGGAAGCATGCGCGTCACCACCGCGATCCTGACCACCTTGGCGACGCTCGGGTGTTCCGGGGGACAGACCAAGGACGGGGACACCGACGACACGGGCGAGACCGGCGACACGGGCGGGCCCATCGAGCCCGGTGGGACGGGTTGTCCCTCCGGGTGTTGCGAGGATCCGACATGGACCGTGACCCTGGACGAGATCCTCGCCTACTCGGATGGCCGCATCCACCGGCCTGGAGAGGCGCCGTCCACGGGCGTCGCCATCGACCCGACCACGGATGCGGGCTGCCGCACCGCCTGCCTCATGGTTCACGGTCAACCCCTGTACGAGACGATGACCAGCAGCAGCATCTCCGCGTGCTCCCTCATGACCACATCGGAGTCCGATGCCCAGCAGGACAGCGACTGGACGATCGACTCGGACGGCACCGTGACGCCCTACCATCTCCAATGCACTGGCACGGTGACTGGTGTCTGCGAGGGCCGCCACCACGCCGTGCTCAGTCGGACCGCCCAGGGCCGAGGCGCCACCCCCCTCGGCGCCTGGCTCGCCCGGGCCGCGGCCGCCGAGGCCGGCAGCGTCCACGCCTTCCGCGCGCTGGCCTCTGAGCTGGCCGCGCTGGGAGCCCCAGCCGCCCTCGTCGACGCGTGCCTCGACGCCGCGGACGACGAGGTTCGCCACGCCCGCGACACCGCCTGGCTCGCCCGGCGCCACGGCGGCGAGCCCGCGCCGACCCCACGACAGCCCCTCCCCGCCCGATCCCTGCGCGACGTGGCGCTGGAGAACGCCATCGAGGGGTGCGTCCACGAGACGTTCGCGGCCGCGGTCGCCGTGTGGCAGGCCCAGCACGCCGCCGACCCGGACCTCCGCGCGCTCGCCGCGGCGATCACACCCGATGAGCTTCGCCATGCGGAGCTCGCCCACGCCCTGCACGCCTGGGCGGTCTCGGCGCTGTCGCCAGAGGACGCCCACGCGGTCCAGGTCGCCCAGGACCGCGCGTGGGACCGCCTGATCTGCGAGGGCACAGCGATCGACGTCGCCGACGACGTCCTCGACGACCTCGGGTGGCCCGACCCGCCCACGGCCGCCCGGCTCGCGATGGGGATTCGGGCGCGCCTCGCCGTCGGCTGAGGCCCGTCAGCACGCCCCGCAGGGCCAGTCCGTGCCCAGGTCGATCACGGTGACGACGACGGTCTCGTCCTCACACGCCGCGAACACCACCCGCAGGTCCTGGCCGTCGTCGCTCCGGTGGGCGAGCGCGTGCGTCGGGCACCGGCCCGGCTCGTGGCGGGTCCGTGTGGGATCCCGGGTCCCATGCGCCAGCGCCGCGCGGACCTCCCCTTCGTCCACCCGCCGACATTCCATCCGACAGCGCGCGTGCTTCGACCAGCGCAGCGGCTTGGTTCGCATGGCCGCCGCCGGGTCGCCCTCCCCGCCCGCGAGCGTCACGCCACACGCCGTCCCGATCGCCAGCAAGGCCATCCCGACCGCCAGCAAGACCTGTCGCATCGATCCCACGCAACCTCCCCCCTGTCCGTACCGGCCTCGAACGCGCTACGCTCGCGGCGCCCCGAGGAGCGCGATGTCCGAGCCCACGGCCACCTCCGGACCGACGAGCCTGCACGCCGAGCAGGACGCCCAGCGCGCCTGGGTCCTCCGCGACGACTTCGCGACCGTCCCCCTGGCCGACCAGCTGCTCGCCGCCGAGTTCCATTCCCCCGAGGAGGCGCAGGCCCTCGCCGACGCCCGCCTGCGCCGGATCCTCCTCTACGCGCTGACCCGGGTGCCCTGGTACGCCCGGATCCGACAGCGCCTGCGCATCCCAGGCCGCGACCTCGGCGCCCAAGGCACCCTCCAACGCCTGCCCTGCCTCACCAGCCGCCACGTCCAGCAACATGGGTCCGCGCTGCGCACCCGCCAGCTGCCGCCGGGCGAGACCGTGCGCACCATGACCCGGACCTCCGGCACCACCGGCCGGCCCACCGTCGTGTACCAGTCCACCTCGTCCCGCCGGCCGTTCTCCTGGCTCAAGCAGCGGGAGCTGCGCTGGTTCCGCTGGGATCCGACGCAGGCGATGGCGGTGATCCGCCCCGGCATCGAGCTGCCCAAGCAACCCGACGGCGACTACCTCCAGCCCGGCGGGATCCATCGGGAGCCGCACTGGCCCCGGGTCGGGCCGTTCTTCCACACGGGCCCCCTGCTGGCGATCACCAACACCAACCCCGTCGCCGACCAGCTCGCCTTCCTGCGCGCCGAGAACCCTCCGTACCTGCTCAGCCAGGCCTCCGTGCTCGAGCACCTCGCGCTGTCGGCCCACACCCCGCCATCCGACGCCCTGCGCCGCGTCCAAGCGATCTCCCAGACCCTCACCGGCCCGATGGAGGCCACCGTCGCCGAGCGCCTCGGGGTGGGCGTCGACATCAACTACGGGTTCAACGAGATCGGCCTCATCGCGAGCCGATGCCGGGAAGGCGGCCGGTACCATGTGCACGCCGAGCACGCGCACGTCGAGCTGCTGGACGAGGACGGCCAGCCCGCCGCACCCGGCACGCACGGGCGGATCGTCGTCACCGGGCTCACCAACTACGCGATGCCGCTGCTGCGCTACGACAGCGGGGACTACGCCCTGGTCACCGACGGCCCATGCCCATGTGGGCGCACCCTGCCGTCTTTCGGGCCGATCCTCGGCCGGTACCGCCGCATCGCCTACCTCCCGCCCGGCACCTGGCAGCGCTGGGGCGCGCTGCAGTACGGCATCCACGGTCTCCCGCGCGAGCTCAAGGGGGCGGTGGAGGCGTACCAGGGCAAGCAGTTCAAGGACGGCTCCTGGGAGTTCCGCCTGACCCTGCACCGCGACGTCCTCGACCCGATCGCCGAGCGCCTGCGCGCCGCGTTCGTGGGCGCAGTGGACGGCGAGGAGGCCCCGCCAATTCGGTTTGTCCGCGTCGAAACCTTTGAACGGGCCGACGCGCGCAAGTTTCAAGACTTTCTGTCCGAGTTCCAGCCTTCGGTCGACGACGACCGCATCCCCGAGGCGCCCCATGGCGACTGAGCCCGTCGTGACCGGCCCCACCCTGGTCACGGACCCTGAGACGCTCGACGCGATCTACCAGCTCCGCGCCCGGATCTGGACCGAGAGCGGGGCCGCACACCCCGATGCCTTCCCCGACGGCCGGTGGACCGACGACTGGGACGCCGTGGCCCGCCACGAGGCGATGTGGGTGGACGGCGAGCTCGCCGCGTCCATCCGCTACACCCAGTGGCCCGCCATCCACGAGATGCCCAACGCCGAGTACTTCTCGCACTCGTGCGTGGACGTGCAGGGACCGATCGGGCTGCCCGAGCGGCTGGTGGTCGACCCCCGCCACCGGCGGATCGGGCTGTACCGCACCTTCGCCGACCACCTGCTGCACTTCGCCCGCGCACAGGGCGCCACGCACGTGCTGATGGAGTGTACGGAGCCCGTCGCGGCCTTGCTGATCAAGCGCGGCCGCCGGCTCGTGGGCGAGGCCCCGTTCGATCCGAGGTTCCCGACCACGCGCTTTCAGTGGGTGCTGTCGGACCTGGGCGAGGTCCAGGGCGGCTGAGCGCGGTCAGTCCCCGATGCGCTCGATGGCGATGGACTGGAGCACGACGTCGGTGAACGGCTTGTCCTGACCGTTGGTCGGGACGTCCGCGATCGTGGAGACCACGTCCACGTCCACACACCGCCCGAAGATCGTGTGGCGTCCAGACAGGTGCTCTGCCGGGCCGTCGGTGACGAAGAACTGCGACCCGTTGGTGCCCGGACCGGCGTTGGCCATCGCCAGCAGCCCGGTACGATCGAACCGGAGCGAGGGATCGATCTCGTCGTGGAACCGGTAGCCGGGACCCGCGCGGCCCGTGCCCGTGGGATCGCCACCCTGCACCATGAAGTCCGGGATCACGCGGTGGAACAGGATGTCCTTGTACAGGGGCCCCTCGCCAGCCTCCCCCGTGCGGGGGTCGGTCCAGGCCTGGGTGCCCTCGGCCAGTCCCACGAAGTTCGCCACCGTGACCGGGGCCTCGTCGACCAGCAGATCGCAGCGAATGTCCCCCATGGACGTGTGGAGGACCGCGCGCAGGACGCCCCCCTTGGGCGGCAGGCCAAAGGCTTCCCGCAGGCCCGGCAGACCCTCACCCGCTTCGGCTGCGGCCCGCGCCGGACCCAGCGGCGCCCCTTGGGCAGCGGCGAGCCGGAGGTAGTCGTCCATCTTGCGCTGCCGGAACCGCGCCTCCATCAACCGGCCGTCGAGCGAGGTGTCGCCCGCCTGACGCAGCCAGGCCAGGTCGTCCTCGACCGCCGAGGTCTCTCCGCGCGCCAGCGCCACCGAGGCGCGCAGCCGACGCAACGGGGCATGGTCGGGATCGACCGCGAGCCCCTTGTCCACGATCGCTGCCTGACGATCCAGCTCGCCGCCCCCCTCGAGCAGGGTCGCGAGCAGCCAGGCCGAGGGCCCGGAGGGACCGGCGATCCAGGCCCGGCCCAGCCAGCGACGCGCGGCGTCCTCGTCGCCCGCGAAGTGCGCGACGACGGCCGCCGTGTGCGACAGGCAGGCGTCCGTTCGGTGCGCGTCCGCCACGTCCTCCAGGCGGCGACGCCGCGTGTCGTCGTCCACGCTCCAGGTGGCGACGAACGCGTCCAGCGCAGACCAGGCATCGTGCGGCTTGACCCCGGCCCGCGCGCCCGCTTGGCCCGCCCACCAGTCCCGCATTGCCAGCGGATCCTCCAGCCGCTCGGCGACCCCATCCCGGGCCTCGAGGAAGGCCTGCCGATCCTTGCCGCGGATGCGCCCGTCCGAGGGCACCGCGCTCAGACAGACCTCGGGGGGCGAGGACCGTGTGACCCACTGCGCCTCGGGAACCTCCGGGGCCCCGGCCACGGCCCAGGCCATCCCCAACATCCAGCCCGCTGCGCTCATCCGTCCTCCATCCCTGCCCCACAACCCGGCCCGACCCCCGACGCATCCAGCGCCACGGCGTCCGCCTCCGACAGGACCCGCCCCGTACCGCGCAGGGGCCCCACCTGGGCGAAGCGTCCGGGATCGTCGCGCCGGTACACCACCCGCTCGACCCCAACCCGGGCCAGCCACGCCTGGCACATGCGGCACGGTGCCAGCGAGACCGCCACCCAGGCCCCGTCGGGCACCGTGTGCCCCGCGGCCGCCCATCGCCACGCCAGGGTGGCCTCCGCATGCAGCAGCCGATGCCGCGACGCCCGGTTGGCCGCGCCATCGAGCACCGTCCCGTCCGGCGCCACCAGCACCGCGCCCACCGGTCGATCCGCCTGGAAGGCCCGTGGCCCCGAGACCTGGTCCGACACCAGGTGGTCTGCCCGATCCAGGGCCTCGCCCACCGTGTGGACAGGGGTGCCCCGGGTCGGGAGGTCCGTCTCCCGCAAGACCGCGTCCGCGAGGGTGCCGACTTCCTGCCACGCCACGCGCGAGCCCCCGGGCGCCGCCACCTGGTGCACCACCCGCTTGGCCGCCACCTTCACCAGGTCCCGATCCCCGGGCGCCACCGGCCTGGACTGGCCGATCCGGGCTCGAAGGATCCGATCCGCCCCGTCCGGCACCGCCTCCCGCACCCCGACCACCAACCGCCACAGCGCGGACACGCCCGGCTGGGCCGACGCCCACCACCCGGCGTCGCCCTGCACCACACAGGCCACGTCCACGCCCCCGAGGGCCTGGACCGCGTGCAGATCTCCCGGGCTCGGTGCGTCGGACGGCATCACCCGTGCCTACTGCTCTGCGCCGTCCCTGTCCTTGCCCGCCTTGCGCTTGCCCTTGCCCCAGGTGCGGTCCTTGCCCGCCAGGTTCCACTCCAGCCGCGCGCCGAACGAGACGCCGGGCTTTCGGGACTCGACGATGTCGGTGTCGCCGATGCGCAAGGTCTCCGCGCTGTCGAGCAGGTTGCGGGCCGTGAGCCGGAGGTTGAACCCTCGGGGAAGGTCGGCGCCGACGACGATGTCGAGCTGGTGGAACGGCAGGACGTAGGAGTCCGGCAGGCCGAAGCTGCCGACCTCGGCGATGCGGGGGCCGGTGGCGTTGTACAGGATCGCCGCGTTGATCCCGAGGTCTGGGTTGTCGTACCCGATCTGGGC
This sequence comes from bacterium, assembly GCA_030424555.1. GTDB lineage: Bacteria > Myxococcota_A > UBA796 > UBA796 > JAUHWK01. Next base: position 7,094 of record JAUHWK010000159.1, read on the forward strand.
GTTCACCACCCAGGGGCTCTGGCCCTGCAGGGCGCGCACGTCGTTGGTCTGCACGCCCCCGTTCTCCCCCAGATCGATCCGGCTGAAGATGAACGAGGCGTTGGCGGCGACGAACAGGTCCCGCACCGACTCGGCGATGAACGACAGGTTCTTTCGGGCCTCGACCTCCACGCCAAAGTTCCGTGCCGCCTTGGCGTTCTGGAACGTGAGGGCCTCGTCCGCGCCGATGATGACCACCTGCTCGATCGGGTTGGCGAACTGCTTGAAGAACCCCGAGGCGCTGATCACGTCCCCGCGATCCGGGAACCACTCCACGCGCAGGTCGACGTTCTCGATCGTCGCCCGGCCGAGGTCGGGGTTGCCGAACTGAGGACGGCCACCGACGACGCCGGAGAAGTACGCCGGGGACAGCTCACGGAACTCCGGACGCGACACCGTCCGCCCGTAGCCGAGCCGGATCCCGACCTCCTCGATCGGTCGGATGTTGAGGGTCGCGGCGGGGAGGACGTCCGTGGTGGTCAGCTCGGAGACGACGGGGACCTGGTTGGGGTTGAACAGCTCGAACGTCTCGACCTTCTGGCTGCTGTGCTCCACGCGCACACCCGCCATCGCGTCCAACCACGGCAGGATGGGGATCTCCGCCATCGCGTAGCCGGCACCGATCAGCTGGCTGCCGCTGTAGTTGTCGGTGGTCTGGGTGACCTCGACCAGCTGGAAGCCGTCGGGCCGGATCGCCTCCGTGGAGAACAGGGCCTCCGGGATGTTCTGCAGCTCGTTGAGGTCGATGCCCCCCCGGTTCTGGAACCCGAACCGCCGCGTGTCGACGATGCGGTCCTTCACGAACATCAGGCCGCCGACCTTGAGCTTGACGTCCCGATCCTCGGCCAGCTTGATCGGCACGGTGAGGTCGAGCGCGGCGTCGTGGGCGTCGTCCTTCAGGTCGTTGAAGAAGATGCCGTTGCTGTCCGCCCGGCTGGACAGGTCGAACCGCTCTTCGCGCTGGTTGTAGTCGTAGCGGACGGAGCGACGGTCTGGCTCCTTGCGGGTCGCGCGGCTGAACGCGTACCGCCACTGGAGGTTCACGGGGCGCGGACCGGTCGCGAAGTCATGGGTGCCGCGGAACTGCTGGCTGAGGAGCTGCCGCTCGATCCACTGGATGCGCTGCACCTTCAGGTCGTTGTCGTCCTCCTCGTAGTAGCCCTGGTACACCCGGGCGTTGTTGTCGGTGTTGCGGAGCACGACGGTGAAGGTGGCGGTCTCGCCGGCGGTGAGGCGGGGGGGGTGTTCGACGCGGACG
>JAUHWK010000678.1 GCA_030424555.1 bacterium
CCGTCCAGCTGGTGTCTCGGCGGTGGCAGATCACCGACGCCACTGGCCACATCGAGGTCGTGGAGGGCCCCGGTGTCGTGGGCGAGCAGCCTGTCCTCGCGCCCGGGGAGGCGTTCTCGTACACGTCGTACTGCCCGCTTCCCACGAGCCTGGGCGCGATGGAGGGCACCTACCGGATGGTCCGGACGGACGGGTCCGGGTTCGACGCCGACGTGGCCGCCTTCACCCTGACCGACCCCGACCTGCTCCACTAGGGCGCCAAACGGGCTCAGAAGGAGGATCCGGGCTGGGTGAGGAAGGCCTCCTCTTCGGCGGTGGACACCCGGCCGAGGGTGGCGTTTCGGTGGGGGTAGCGACCGAAGCGGCGGACGATCTCGGCGTGCCGCACCGCGTAGTCGAACGTGCCCGCGAACCGCTCGTCGCGATCGGCCAGGTCGCGGAACGCTGCCAGCGCCAGGTCCTGCACCCCACGGTCCTCGCTGTGCATCAGCGGCATCAGCAAGAACTGATGCTCCCATGGGGCCAACGAGGCCGGCTCGTCCTGCCCGATCGCGTCCCGCACCAACCGCACGGCCCGGGGATCGCCCGCGAACGCGCGCGGGGTGTCCCGGAAGATCTGTCGCGTGATCTGATCGAGCAGGATCACGAGCGCCAACCGGCCGCGCGGGGTCGCCGCCCAGCCGTCGAGCGCCCCCACCAGCGCGCGATCCACCGTGGCCTCGTGGGCCTCGGCCCAGGCCCGATCGGCCGCAGGGTCCTTGCGGAACCAGGCGGAGCGGACCGCGTCGGAGGGATGGTGGGGATCGCCACCGAACCACCGCTGCAGCACGTCCCCGGCCCTCGGGTCGTCGAGCCCCGTGCGCGGGTCCACCCGACGGAACAGCACGACGTGGTTGTTGGCGGGCATCGGCACCGTTCGCCGCCAGTGCAGGCCGTGGCGCGACGCCTCGAGGACCACCTCCTCCAGATCCCGGATGCCCCAGCGGGGATTGCGGGCGCGCAGGTCGGCATCGAACGCCGCGTTGCTCTCGGGGACCAGCGTCCCACCATGTCCGAACGGTCCGTACAGCGCGAGGTGCCCGCCCGGACGAAGCCGCGCGGCAGCCCCGGCCATCAGGCCCCGCATCACGGCCCGGGGCGCGATGTGGATGACGTTCGCGCAGTAGACGAGGTCCGCGGTCTCCCCCTCCAGGGCACGCCACGGCGCCCAGGACAGATCCACCCGTCGCGGGGGGTCCACCCGATCGATCGCGTGGGTCCGGTGGGCCACGCTCACCAGGCCGTCGTCGTCGAGCTCGACCGGGATCCACCGCCCGACCTCCAGGCTGTCGGCCATGCTCGCCGCGTGCTGCCCGGTGCCCGCCCCGAGCTCCAACACCACGTCGCCAGGCTCGATCACCTCGGCGAGGACGGCCTGGATCGGCGCCGCGTTGCGGGCCGCAGCCGGGCTGTGTCGCGGCGGTGCCCCCGCCACGGCGTCCCGCCAACGCGTCAGCCGGGCGATCGCGCGCAGGACGCTGTCGTCGGTCTCCCACGCCGCCACCTCGTCCAGCGGCACCCACCGCACGCCGTCGACCTCGCCGGTGTCGCGGACCGCGGTGGTCCGGGCCCGGAACAGCACGC
>JAUHWK010000160.1 GCA_030424555.1 bacterium
AATGCGCGTAGCCTCCCCAGGCACGTCGAGCCCGAGCTCCTTGGCCGCACGCTCAAGGTGTTGCACGCCGTGTCGCACGCTGGCGTCGAGCATGAGCTCGCGGTGCAGCTCCCGAAGCTCCTCGCTACGGGTCTGCTGGGCGTGGATCTCCGCCGCCAGACGCCGGCACTCCGTGCGCAGCGCGAGATCCACCGTGCCCACCACGCCCACGATCGCCAGGGCAGCGAGGTACGGCCCCAAGCCGTGGAGCTCCCCGGCCAACTCGGCGAGCGAGCGGCGGGCCTCTTCGGCAAAGGTTCCGAGCGAACGGATGACGGGACGGGCGAGACCGGTCACGCGGGCCTCCTTGCGGTACGCAAACGGGCGGAACGGGCACGGGGGTTGGGATCGTCGGGCGCGGCCTTGATGGCCTTGCGGGACCGCTCGAGGCGGGGCGTGGCGACCGGTCGACCGAACGCGTCTCGGGGCGCGTCGTACCCGGCCTCCTCGTCCAGAAAGCGCTTGACGCGCCGATCTTCGAGGCTGTGGAAGCTGATGATGGCGAGGCGTCCGCCCGGCTTGAGCGCCCCGACGGCCGCGGGCAGCAGCCGATCGAGCTGGCCGAGCTCATCGTTGACCGCGATCCGCAGCGCCTGGAACGCGCGGGTGGCGGGGTGCGTGCGGCTGCGGAACCGCGCCTTGGGCGGCAGCGACTCCTCGATCACCTTCGCCAGCGCCAAGGTGTCGTCGTAGGGCCGGTGCGCAACCACGGCGCGGGCGATGCGTCGGGCATCCCGCTCCTCGCCGAGATCCCGGAGGATCCCCGCGAGATCCGCCTCGTCGACCTCCGCCAGCAGCTCCCCCGCGGTGCGGCCGTCGGTGGGATCCATCCGCATGTCCACCGGACCCGCGGACTGGAACGAGAACCCACGATCCGCCCGGTCGAGCTGCATCGAGGACACCCCGAGGTCGGCCAGCACGCCGTCCACCCCGTCCGGGGCATGCTCGGAGAGCACCGTCTCCAGGCGATCGAACGGCGCGTGGACCGCCGTGAAGCGGTCGCCGAACGGCGCGAGGCGCTCCCCCGCGATCGCCAGCGCGTCCGGATCCCGGTCGAGCCCGATCACGTGGCAGTCCGCCGCCTGCAGCAAGGCCTCGGTGTGGCCCCCCGCGCCGAGCGTGCAGTCGACAAACACCTCGCCCGCTGCGGGCGCGAGCGCGTCCAACACTTCGTCCAGCAACACAGACTGGTGGGGCCAGGCGGTCATGCGCCCTCCCCAGCCGGCTCCGGAGCCCGGGGCATGCCCCCACGGGCCGCCGCCGCCTCGCGCGCCGCATCGAACCGCGCCTGCCACCGATCCGCGTCCCAGATCTCGATCCGATCCAGCACGGAGAACAGCCGGACTTCCTTGTCGAGGCCGGCCAGCGCGCGCAGCTCCGGAGGGATGCGTACGCGGCCCGACTTGTCGACGTCGACTTCGTCGGCGGTCGCGAGGATGCCGTGGGTGAAGTCCAGGCTCTCCATCGCGAACGGGTCCACCGGATCCAAGCGCGACTCGATGCGCGCAAAGTCCTCCGGCGTCCACGCCCACACCGCCCCCTGCACGCACACCAGCACCAGCGACCCGACCCGGTGGGTGTCGAGCGCCGAGCGCAGCCGAGACGGCAGGGACAACCGTCCCTTGTCGTCGAGGCGACCGGTGGTGTGGGTGCGGACGTGGAGCATGGAGACACGACGGGACACGGCGAGGACCACCCCCGCCACGCCCACACTACCCCAAACCCTCCCACAAACAACCTCAGCTGCCCCACTTTCTCCCACAGGTTTATCCACAGCTGTGGATAACTTGAGCGCCTACGGATTCGTTCTCCTTGTTCCGAGCGTCCAACTAGGACTATCACGACCCACAGACCCAGGTGGATCCGTCGTGATCTCCCCACGACGCGACGATCCGTCCTCCAGCCAGGTCCGCAAGCACGACCACGCCACGCGGCGCGCACGACGATTGCGAGGGTTTGTCGGGCCCGACGGCGGGGCCTCTCCACGTCCGCGCCTGTGGACCCAGCCCGAGGGGGTGCAGGGTGGGCCCCCGTGGGGCGCATGGGGGTGCCATGGCGTGGGGGACGCGGTGGGAGCCCGTGGGGGGACGCGGTGGGAGCCCGTGGGGCGCGCCCGCTCGACGCGCTCCCCCGCACGACGCTACGTGGAGGGGATGCCACGCCGGGCTGCCGGCGGGAGTCTCGTGTGTCCCCTTCCAAGACCGACGCCGTCCGCGACCTGGTGACCAACCGCCGGGCCCGGTTCGACTACCAGCTGGAGGACCGCTTTGAGGCGGGGCTGTCTCTGGTGGGCAGCGAGGTCAAGAGCCTCCGGGCCGGCCGCGCCAACCTCCAAGAGGCCTGGGTGCGCCTTGACGACCAGGGCGCCTGGCTGATCGGCTGCCACATCAGCCCGTACGCCGAGGCCAACCGCAACAACCACGACCCGCTCCGCGAGCGCCAGCTGCTGCTGCGCAAGACCGAGCTCACCAAGCTGCACAAGGCGGTGTCGAGCAAGGGGCGGACCGTCGTCCCGGTGCGGCTGTACATCAAGGGGTCGTGGGTCAAGGTGGAGATCGCCACCGCGGTGGGGCGCAAGAGCCACGACAAGCGCCACGCGATCAAGGAACGCGAAGCCAAGCGAGACCTCGCCCGCCAGGGGTGACCGCACGGGACGTCCTGGGCGTGGTGGCGCACAGGAGCCTGGGATACCGGCGGGGTCGGTCGATCGAGGGGCTTGGATGGACGCGCTGCGGCGACACGGACTGTTCGGACTGGCGGGAGCCTGCGGCGTGGCATGGGCCGCCCTCAACGCCTCTGGGGATCCCTGGGCACTCGTTCCGGGCCTGATCGGCCTCGTGCTCGTGGCTGCCGGCGTCCTCGTCCATCACCTGCGATGGGGCACGGTCGTCACGGCCGCGCTGGCGCTCGTCTGCAGCGCCTACCTGTTGTCGATCAAGGTCGAGGGCGCCACGAAGTCCGCCTGCGACCTCGACACGACCATCAGCTGCGGCGTGGTCAACCAGAGCAGCTACTCCGAGGTGGCGGGCGTGCCGATCACCCTGTTCGGGCTCGCGTTCTACGCGGGCTTGATGGTGGCGGCCTTCCTCGCCCGCGCCCGCGAGGACGGCGGGCGCTTCGACCAGCTCAACGCCTGGTTCGGCGCGGTCACGGTCGCCTACAGCCTGTACCTCGCGTGGGCGAGCGCCCAGCTCGGCGCCGTGTGCCTGGTCTGCCTCACGATGTACGCCTGCAACGCGCTCCTGCTCACCGCCGGCGTGGTCGGCACCCGACGGGCCGGCCTGCGCATGACCTCCGATCTCGGCACCCTGCTCACCGATCGCGCCACCTCGGCGTTGGTTGTGACCTTCGGGCTGGTGCTGCTGGTGGGCGTGCCCGAGTGCACCAAGGACAAGGGCGGCGATCTCGTGGTCGATCGCCAGGCACCAGACGCCGGCCGCAAGCTCGCCGCGATGTACAAGGCGGCCACGCCCGTCGCGCTGCACGGCGAGGAGCCGCTGCTCGGCCGGCCCGACGCCCCCTACACCGTCGTCGAGTTCGCGGACTTCGGCTGCCCGCACTGCGCCCGGGCCAAGAAGGAGCTCACCGATCTGGTGGCCGCTCGCCCCGACGTGAAGGTGCTGTTCAAGGTCTTCCCCCTCGATGGCGCCTGCAACCCGGCACTCGGCCCGTCCGGCCAAGACCCGAGCCCCCGGTGCGACGCCTCCCGGGCCGCCGTCTGCGCGCAACGCCAGCGCGCGTTCTGGCCCTACGCGGGGCAGCTGTTCACCAACCAGGGCTACTTCGCCCCCGACCAGCTGCGCTTCATGGCCGAGGAGGCCGACCTCGACCTCACGGCGTTCGATGCCTGCATGGACGACCCCACCGTCGAGGCCCGCGTGCTCGAGGACGCCAAGGCGGGCGAGGCCGCCGGGATCCGTGGCACCCCCGCCCTGTTCGTCACCGGCCTGATGTCCGACGGCGCGCCGGTCGAGGTCACCCGTGGCGTGCCCGCCATCCTCCAGCTGGTCGAGGCCCACGCCGACGGCCTGGTCCTCCCCGCCCCCTGATCTGGGATGGAAGACTGGATCGCCGCCATCGTCGACGGGGTCCCGCGCGCGCGGGTCGATCGCCTGTCGTCCGCGCTGTGGGATGCTGGTGCCGCCGGGGTCCAAGAGGAGCCCGCCACCGGGCACGCCTGGACCTTGCGACAGCCCTGGGAGGCCGACCTCCCCACCCCGTCCGACCCCGATGCGCTCAAGCTCACCGCGTGGTTCGACGGGCCCGATCCGCACGCGGTCTCCCACGCGGTGCAGGCCGTGTGGCCCGACGCCGTGGTCGGGTGGTCGCGAGACGGGGCCGATGTCGACTGGGACGCGGCCTGGCGTGACAGCATCGTCCCGATCACGGTCGGCCCGATCACCCTCGCCCCGCCTTGGAACGCGCCCCCCGGCGCGCTCGTCCTCACCCCAGGCGTGGGCTTCGGCACCGGGCGCCACGAGACCACCCGGCAAGCCCTCCAGCTCTTGCTCGACGCGCTGGCCCGTCACCCGGGGGGCACGGTGCTCGACATCGGAACCGGCTCCGGGGTGCTCGCCCTCGCCGCGGCACAACGGGGGCACGCGGTGGCCGGGGTCGATGTCGAGGCCGGCGCCATCGACGAAGCCCGCCAGCACGCCGCCCACAACGGCCTGCGCGCCGACTTCTCCACCACGCCGGTCCACGCGCTCACCGAACCGGCCGACGTGGTCGTGGCCAACGTCCACGCCGAGGCCCTCGTCGCCATGGCGGCCGATCTCCAGCGACTGACCCGAGGAACGCTCGTCCTCGCCGGCATTGTCGACGACCGGGAAGCCGCCGTCCACGCCGCCTACCGCAGCTGGGGTCCCCCCTCCGACCGCCGGGTCGACGGCGAGTGGGTCGCCCTCGCGTGGATCCGGCCGCCCGCATGAACGGGGCACGGCGCGCCCGGATCCCCTCCCCCCTGCCCGAGGTGGGGCAGGTCGTCCCGCTGGGCCGCGACGACAGCAAGCACCTGTGCGGCGTGCTGCGGCTGGGGCCCGGCGCGGCGCTCGAGCTGTTCGACGGCACCGGGTTCGTCGTGTCCGCCGAGATCGTGTCTGCGGACAAGCGCGGCGCCACCGCGCGGGTCAACGGCCCCGTGGACGACCGTCGCCCACCCCACGCGCTGCACCTCGGCCTGGCCGTGCTCAAGGGTGGCGCGATGGACGACGCGCTGCGGGGGGCCGTGGAGGCTGGCGTGACCGCGTTTCACCCGATCCTCGCCGATCGCTCGGTGGCCACCGGGGATCGCGGGGACCGGTGGCAGCGGATCGTCGAGGGTGCCGCCGCACAGTGCATGCGGGCGGACGTCCCGTCGATCCATGCCCCCGCCCCGCTCGACGAGGTGCTCAGCCGCCTCGCCGACCTTCCCGCCCGGTGGGTCGCCACGTTCGAGGGGTCTCGGCCCGATCCGGTCGGGGACGACACCGCCCTGCTGGTCGGGCCGGAGGGCGGTTGGACGGACGCCGAGGTGGCGCAGTCCCTGGCGGCAGGCTGGCGTCCGGCGTCGCTCGGCCCGTGGGTGCTGCGCGCCGCCACGGCCGCGGTCGTGGGCCCCGCGCTGGTCGTGCCCGGCGGGCCTACAGCAGGTGGCCGCTCTTGACCTTCTTGGTCTCGAGGTAGCGCCGGTTGAACGGGTTCGGCTCCATCTGGAGCGGAATGCGGCCATCCACCGGGATCCCCAGCTCCCCCAAGCCCGAGAGCTTGTTGGGGTTGTTGGTGATCAAGCGGACCGAGCGGATGCCCAGCTCCTCGATCATCTGCGCGGCCACGTCGTAGCGCCGCTCGTCGTCCTGGAACCCCAGCGCGTGGTTGGCTTCGACCGTGTCGAGCCCTGCATCCTGCAAGGCGTACGCCCGGATCTTGTTGGCGAGCCCGATGCCCCGTCCCTCCTGACGCAGGTACAGCACCACGCCTTGCGGCTGGGACTCGATGTAGGTGAGCGCGGCCTCGAGCTGGTCGCGGCAGTCACACTTGAGCGACCCCATCACGTCGCCGGTGAAGCACTCGGAGTGGATGCGGACCGGCACGCCTTCACGGCCGCGCACCTCCCCCTTGACGATGGCGGCGTGCTCCTTGCCGTCGACCGCGTCGAACCCGACGACGCGAAAGCGCCCGAACCGGGACGGCAACCGGGCCTCCGCAGCCATGCGGACCAGTCGTCCTTCCTCCATCGGTTCCACGCCGAGGTCGTGCTGCACGCCCATGGTCTGCCTCCGCCCAGGTCCAGGCCCCACGTATACGCACGACGCGGCGCGTCCACGGCGGGAGGGGCCCGTGGGGGCCTGTGTGACGAAAAGGGGCCGCCGCCCGATGGACGACGGCCCCTTCGCGTGTCGGACGACGCCGCGTGGAAGCACCACGCGGACCCCGTCCTCGACATCACTCGCCGTTCAGCGCGCCCTTGAGGCCCTTGCCCGAGCGGAACACGGGGATCCGGCGGGACGGGACGTTCATCACGTCGCCGTTCTTCGGGTTGTGGCCCGTGAACGCGCGGCGCGAGCTCACCGTGAAGGTCCCGAAGTCGGAGATGGTGACCTTCTCATCGCGGACCAGGGCCTCCTGGATCGCCTCGGTGATGATGTTGATGTAGGACGCCGCGCGGACCTTGGGGATGCCGGCGCGGGCGGAGAGCACCTCGGTGAGGTCTGCCTTGTTCATGACGTCTCCTGACCCAGTTGGGTCGTTGAGGGCCGCACCACGACACAGGTCGGGCTGGCCCCGTGAAGGGGTGGGGGTGGGACCTGGACCCGTGGGCCAACAACGACCCAGGAGCCAGACGCGCCCGCGGGACCGGGTGACAACACCCGTTCGGGGCGGAGATCACGGCGCCGGAGCGCCGGAGACGCTCACTCGGGGTTGAGCGTCGTCTTGAGCTTCTTGCCCGCGCGGAACACCGGGATGCGGCGCGAGGGCACGTCGATCGCCCCGCCGCTGCGCGGGTTGTGACCCTTGAAGCCGCGACGGGTGGACACGGTGAAGGTGCCGAAGTCGGAGATGGTGACCTTCTCCTCGCGCACCAGCGCCTCCTGGATCGCCTCGGTGAGGAGGTTGATCACGTGCGCCGCGCGGACCTTGGGGATGCCGGCACGGTCGGCGAGGATCTCGGTGAGGTCGGCCTTGTTCATCGACGGGCTCCGATTGGTACTGGGGGTCGGGTGCGGGGTCTGGGGGGACGAGGCGGCGCGGTGCGACGCCAGGGGGCCGGACGCATGTCCCTCGGGGAGGGCTGGCCGGAAGTCAAGCTGCAAGGCGGGCCACTTGTACGTGGGTCGTGCCGAGAAGGCAAGCGGGTCGCACGTTTCGCGGCCGCGCCGCTATCGCGTGGATGGGGCTGGGTCCACCCCGAAAACGGCGTCCGTGGCCGACGAGCGGCGAACGACAAGCCGCAACAACCCCGACCGCACGGTCAGGTGCGCCGGCGCCCACCCGATCGCCTCACCGTCCAGATCCAAGGGTATCCCCTCGTCTTTCCCTCCGGATGCTGGCTCCACGACCAGGTCCCGGATCTTCGCCGTGACCACCTCCGGGACCCTCCCGACGGTCCCGCGGTACAGCGCCGGCGTCCGTCGCACGAGGTCGAACAGCGGCTGATCCGGGATGATCACCAGATCGAGCAGGCCATCGTCGAGTTGGGCGCCTGGGGTGACGTGCATCCCGCCGCCGCAGTACCGACCGTTGCCCACAAAGGCGTTCGTGAGTCGCCCCGACCACCCGCCAGGACGGCCGTCCGCGGCGACCCAGCGGAGGTTCACCGCCGGTGCGTCCCACGCCCACAGGCTCTTCAAGGTGGCCACGGCAAAGGTCACCTGTCCGCCCAGGCGCTTCGAGCCATCGTTCACGCGCCGGACGACGTCGCCCGCCATGCCGATGCCCGCGAGGTTGATCCCGAAGCGCTCGACCGGCGTCCCCCCCGCCCCGATCGCCTCGACGTGCAGCACGTCGACCGGCCTCGCCTCCCCGTCGCGGAGGGCCTCCATCGCCTGACGCGGATCGCGGGACAGCGACAGCGCCTTCCAGTAGCGGGCCTCGCCGACCGCCTCGGCCGGCTCGCCGCGGGCGATGATCCGGTCGGCGTCGTCGCGGCAGGGGCCGTAATGGGCCGCCATGAAGCGGGCGCGGACCAGGCGAAGCTCGCGGCCGGCCTTCTCCGAGGCGTCGGCCTGTCCGTCGGCCAGGTAAGCGGCGTAGAAATCTTCCTGGCACCCGGCGATGTATTGGCGGGCGGCGTCCATCGCTCCGCCCTGGCGGTCCCACTCGCGGCGATCGACCATCAATTGCCAGGACTCGT